>DATNRE010000088.1:0-12571 GCA_036703685.1 Candidatus Obscuribacterales bacterium | reverse complement strand
CCCGGGTATCCCGGCCATAACTTCCCGCTTCTCGACGAAAACAAGGGGTATAGGAACAGTGATAAATCGGTAATTGTTCCGCTTCTAAAATCTCATCCCGATACAAATTCATCACCGATACTTCAGAGGTGGGAATTAACCATAAATCATCGGGCTCACATTTGAAACTTTCCTCCGCAAATTTCGGCAGTTGTCCCGTGGCTGTTAAGGAGGTACTATTCACTAATAACGGCGGTATTACCTCAATATAACCGTTATTTGTATGGCGGTCTAACATAAACTGAATTAATGCCCTTTCTAAAGCAGCACCCGCCCCTTTTAAGGCTACAAATCGCGCTTGGGCAACTTTAACCGCCTGTTTAAATTCTAATATATTTATTTTTTCTCCAATATCCGCATTGTGCAAAATATTAGGATTTGTAGGAATATATTCATCTCCCCAACGTCTAATTTCTACGTTTTCCCGTTCATCTTTTCCCACGGGAGTTGATTCACTGGGTAAATTCGGAATTGGTAATAATAACTGCGTGATTTGAGCATCAATTTCTTTCTCTTTGGGCTCCAATTCACTCAACTTAATTTTCAGTTGTTGACCTTCTTCTCTTAATGCCTTAACTTCTTCGCCTTTCGGGTCGCATCCTGACTTGATTTTATCCCCCACTAATTTCCCAATATCGTTACTCCGGGTTTGTAATACAACTCGCTCTTGTTCGAGTTGGCGACGTTGTTCCTCTAAGGTTAAAATAGGTTGCAAATCATACTCGCCCCGTAAATTTAGGCGAGCTTGCACGGCGGCTGAATTTTCTCGAATTAATTTGATATCTAACACGGCATTTCCTTCAATATGGCTTGATTTTTGATGATTGGTTAATCTTTACATTTTACTCCATTTAGGTAACATCAAACAGAAGAAATATGCCATGATTATCTTATACTCAAAAATTGTAATTATTTTTTATGAATCAAAACCTACAAACCGTTAACCCATGCCCCATAACATCAACCCCCTGGGAAATTAAACTTCTTTATGATGGTGAATGTCCCCTATGTCTGCGAGAGGTGAATTTTTTGCAGAAACGGGACGCCGGACGGGGATTAATTGCTTTTGTTGATATTAGTAATCTAAATTATAACCCCGAAGATCATAACAATATCTCCTTTGAAGCCGCCATGGGACGAATTCATGCCTTACTTCCCGACGGGACAATTCTGCAAAATGTAGAGGTGTTTTATCGAGTTTACCAAGTGCTCGGACTCGGTTGGATTTATGCCCCCACTCGCTGGCCATTAATTGGCTCAATCATCAACGCAGTTTATGAAATTTGGGCTGATTGGCGTTTGGCCTTCACCGGACGTCCCAATTTAGCTACCTTAATCCAACAGCGTCAGCAGGCTTTAACCTCCCAAACCCCCACAGAATGCCGTTGTCAGCCTGAATCATCAAACAAATAAGGGGTTTTAGCAATAGGGGGTGACACCCATCATTTTATGTGTTATAGTTCAATTATTAAGTAGATGCACCCTGAATTTATCTCCCGCAGTATGAACTGATAGGGAGATTTTTGTTTAGTTTTCAATTTCTATGATGTCTTTCAAGGTTAAGGGACTATCAACTAGACCGATACTCAGATATGGTCTTTTGGTACTGACTGCTTGTATATTTTCCGTGACCTTGGCGAAATTACCCCCCTGGGTTAATTCCCATGCTCCCACACCCGAAAAAGAAATTTTAGTGCGTCATTTCCTTTCCCATAGCTCGGAAATTGCGAGTTACTACCAACAAACTACCCCGTCAGTTTCTAACCAAAACCAAAAACCACCCAGGAATTTTCCTAAGTGGTTTTAAGAGTATAGGGGAATGGAGCATATGGGAATCGAACCCATGTCCAGAACAAGTATTTACTCCTCGCTCATTCACAGACTTAGCCTTTCTAATCCTCAAGGCGGGAACCCCTCATTATCCCGAAGGGTGGGATGCAATGGTTAAATCTTAGCTAACTTTTCAACCAAAGAAACTAAGTTAGAGCATCCGTTGGGGGTTTGTCTATTGTCCTTAACGGAGTCAAACAGTAGACGCTCGAACCTACTAGAGGTGTTTAGGCAGCAACAGCGGCTGATTTACGAGCAAAAGGAACGATGTTGTTCGCAGTTACATTTTTGTTTGAGTCTTGATTTACGAGAGTTGACTCACTCTCGGCCTGCATCACTTGGTAGCTTTCCTTGCCCTGTCGAAACCAGTAATGCCCCTTACATATTCACTATCATACACAATATTTTGGCGATCGTCAAGTTTTCTCCTCTCGTCCAGACTGTTAAAACAAGGAAAAAGTTGTAAATTGAGAGGCTGAGGATTAAGGAAATGGTATGCTAAGACAAAAGAAACCCGACCAAAAACCAATTGCCCAATATAATCACATAGGAGAGTATCGACAAGTTGCTGTTAAGATTATAGATGATCGAGGGATTGAAAGAAAGTTTGAAGATTGTTCGATTAACTTAAGAGACTCGGTTTCTGGATCTATGCTAGAATAGGCTAAGTGTAATGATATCTCATATTATTCTCAAGAATGACTAAAAATTCACGAAAAAATGGTTAGTTACTTAAAAGATTTATTAATTATCAATTGTTCTAAGTCTAAATATTCACAACGAGAATTTTTACCAGCAATTGAACGTTACAATGGCGTGGCTTTTCGAGTTGTACGAAAGTTTTTACAGGAACACACAACTGATTATTTAGATATTTTTATTTTATCTGCTAAGTTTGGACTGATACCTGCTTATCAGTTGATCCCTAATTATGATCAGAAGATGGATCAGATGCGATCGCAAGAATTAAAACCTTTAGTGAATGTAAAATTTAATGAACTTTTGCAAAGTGGTTTTTACAAAAGATGTTTATTGTGCATGAGTAAGGATTATGTCCAAATTTTTGACTATGATCAAAAAAATTTGCCTAAATCGATCACTATTACTATTGCCAGTGGTACTATAGGGAGGAAACTTTCTGTATTATATCAATGGCTCTATGGTAAAGCTCCTGAATACTTACATACTCCCAAAGAAAATGCTATCAAGGGAAAAGCGGAGCTTAAGGGAATTGAAGTTAGTTTGAGCAAGGCTGAAATTTTAGCTATTGCTAGACAAGGTTTAAGAGAAAGTCAAGGTAAACCCTATAATTATCAAACTTGGTATATCTTAGTTGATAATGAAAAAATATCTCCTAAATGGTTAGTGAGTCAGTTAACTGGATTACCTGTAGGTTCTTTTCATTCTATTAAGGCTAGGCAAATGTTACAGCAATTAGGTATAGAAATTTATTCTGATTTGTAAAAAATATGGCAGAACAATTAAATTTATTTAGCCCAGAAGAATTACAGGAAATCACTAATCAACAGAGTGTACAAAAAAAGATTCAACAACAACCTCATATTTTAATTAAGCTACAAGAAAATGCTTTAACAGTTGCGACTAATTTAAGAGATGATTATTTTAAGAATACAGCAGATTTGATTGCTTTTTTGCAACAAAAACAAGAAAAAAATAAAAATAGCAATCTTTTTACAGTAGATAATGTTAATAATCCTCAATGGTCTGAATTTCAAAATGAGGTTGTGACTTTTATTGATGGTGGTGTTGGTCAAATCGAAATTGCAAGCCCTGTTCCTGTTTTAATTAGAGTTGGTTCTTATAAAGTAAAAACAGGAGAGCATGATATTTCTAAAAGAGAAGAATTTGCTTATTATCCGATCATTTTTGGTGATTTGGAAGGGGGAAGCAAAGAGCGAAAGGATTTTGTAGATATTGTTAGGATAACTTCTGAACTTTTAGGTGCAATTGCAGCTTTAGAAAGAACACCTGATTTAAAGGTTTTAATGATTCATGGCCCTTTAGTTTATATGATGAGTGCTTATGCGGGTCATAGTCCTTTTACGGAAAAGGATATTGATTTATTTTTAGGACATTATGCTGGTTCTGAAAAATTTGCTCAAAAACTCAAAGAAGATTTCTTGAAAAATGCTGAATTAATTTATCCTAAAATGACTTCTCATCATCAAGATTTAATTAATAAAAGACTTTTTGAACCTTTAACTTGGATAGCTTTTCTTTATAAAAGATTAATAAAGGAAGCCAAAAGCAGTAAACGAACAATTAAACCTCTAATTATGGGAGTTATTGAACGCAATAACCTTAGAGAATTTAGTTTTCGTATTTTTAATGAAATCTTTGATGGTTTACGGAAAAATAATCAAGCAGATTATTTTAATAAATTGTATGGAAGAAGCGATCTTAATGATCCTAAAGTTTTGTTAGATCGCTTAAATTATACAGATACTTTATTATTATCAATGCTTCTGGAGACTCAAGAATTTTCTGAACCTTGGGAAATTAGCAATAAATATGAAAACCTTGGTAAAGGCAAAATGTATTTGCCTAATGAATCTTCGGAAAAAGATTATAATTGGTCTTATTTGAAACCATCTACTCAAAGAAAAAACTCTTTTCCTAGAATAACTGGTTTTTATTTAAAAGTTTCCGATACAACTGAACCCATAAGAATTGAGGTATTTAGCGATTTGGGAAAAGAACAAATTGCAGAAGCCGCTAAACGAGTTTTTCTCTATAGTCAGCTATTACCCGGATATGGTTTTCCGGTTGGTTTGGATGTGGTTGATAAATATGCTAAAGTTCCTAAATGGATGACTGATGCTTATGCAAAACAGATTCAATATCATTTAGCAGTTAGTTTACAAAGTGGTAAAATAACAGATGAAGAAATGCGTACACTGTTAATCCAATCTATTTATAGGACTAAAAGAGATTGGTCATTCCGTCCTAATGTTTAAACAAACAAATTAATTAATTTGACTGAGGTAAATTCCTATGACTAAAGCTACAGAAAAAAAACAACCAAATCAAACTGTTAATAATGATAATTATGTTGGCACTTTAGTTGGAGAAAGTACCAGCAGTGAATTTCGTTTAGCAGTAACACCAGAAGCAATCAAAGAACAAGATATTATTGCTGTTAATGCTGAATTAAACTCAAAGGAAAGTGATAAATCAGAAAATATCCGTATTTGGGCTAAAGTTCAAAAAATTGAAAGACAAAATCCTCTTTTTCCACAAGAATCAGGACATGAATTAGCTTTTACTCGTACTCCTCCTTTTCAGACAGTAATGTCATTAAGTCGGGAAATGGTAACAGCAGTTTGTAAAATTTTAGGTTGTGAATCCCTAGATAATCCTACCAGTGGTCAGTTGAAAAAATTACGTTATCCACCTAAACCTGCGTCTAGTGCTTATCGTCCTAATTCTAAAGATATTGCTCGTATTGTTGTGGGTGAATTAGAGGAAAATTCCAAGAATGATCAAAAAGATCGTAGTTTGGATATTGCGACTCTTTCTAATCGTCCAGATATAACCGTCAAGGTTGATGGTCATGCAATTGTAACTCGTCATTTAGCAATTTTAGCAATGACTGGTGCAGGTAAAAGTTGGACAGCTAGAAGAATTATTGAACAACTAGCAAATAAACATTATCCTATTATAATTTTTGATCCTCATGGTGATTATACTGGCTTAAGTGATGTAGATAATTTGAAAGATAAAGTTAATCGCTATTATGCTCAATTTCGTGTTTTTGAACAGCCTGCGGATAAAATTATTGCGATAATTGATTCTTTATCTTCAAAAGAACTTGCACCAACTCAAAGAGATTTTTTTCCAAGTCTTTTTACTTGTGCTAAAGTTTTTTTAAATAACTCAGATAAAAAGTTACAAGAAAGAAAAGAATGGTTGTTAGCATATTTAGTTAATCAAAATATTAGCTTTTCTCAAGATTTATTCTTTCTTGCAAATTTTACCGAAGCAGTAGTTAAAGCAGGGAAAAAAAGTGATGAGAAATTCTTTCAACAACTTAATGAATGGACTGAACAAGATTTAACAATCAATAAAAAAACAGCAGGGTGGATAGAACCGATGATTGGTCGTTTACGAGGAACTGGAGCTTCTTTAAGAAGAATGGAAAACATAAGTAAACAAATATCCAATAATGCTGATCCCTTGCCTACAGATTTAAAAAATTTGGTAAATTATGATAAAATAACTGTTGTTTCCTTAGCGGGTTATTCTTCTGATATTCAATCTACAATTTACAGTTTAGTTGCTGAAGAACTTTTTGAATTGCGTGTAAGAAAAGAGTTAAAATATCAATTTGTAATGGTATTAGAAGAAGGACATAATTTTGTTCCGGCTAAAGCTAATTCTTCCGCAGAACAGCGTTCAATAGAAATTACTAAGCAAATTGCTCAGGAAGGGCGAAAATTTGGTGTAGGTTTAATTTTAATTAGCCAACGTCCATCAAGACTTGATGAAACAACTCTAGCAATGTGTAACTCTTACATTATTATGCGAATGCTTAACCCTGCTGACCAAAGTTTTGTAAGAAAAGTAGTAGAAAGTTTAGGAGAAGAAGAAACAAAAATGTTACCCGACTTAGATGTGGGAGAAGCAATTTTATCTGGCCAGTTTACAAGCTTTCCGATTCTTGTTAAAATGAAAGAACCAGAATCTAAAGGTGAACGTGAAGAAAAAAATGCGTTTGATGCTTTAGAAGAAGAATATCAAAAATCAAAAAATAAATAATCAAAAAAGGTAAAAATATTTGCAAATAGTAGCTGGTTTTGGTTTAAAAGGAATAAAACCCCGTGTTTGGGATCAAACATCACCGCATTACTTAAAAGACTTACAAGCGGTGATGATTTCTTATGCTGATTTTCATAAAATGCCTAGTCAAAGAAAACAAGCAATGGAAAAAGGTTTACATGAACATTTAGGTGTACCTAAAAATGTGAAATTTTATCTTGATAATGGGGCTTTTTCTTTTGTTAAAAATAATCAAGAAGTACCCGTTAAAGAATATGCTGAATTTGTGAGAGAAGCAAAACCAGATTGGTTTCCTATTCCTCAAGATTTTATTCCTACTCCAAAAATGACATTAGAGGAACAAGAAGAATGTTTTAATAAAACAATGAATATGAACTTTCGCTATTATCAAGGTGATTATGTTCCTGTTGTTCATATTAGTAATTTTTTAGAAAAATATATTCAGAAAATCATTGAAAGTAAAGCTTTATCAAATAAACCTTATATTGCTTTAGGAGGAATTGTCCCCAATTTATTAAGAGCATCTAAAGCAATTCCCCATAAACAAATTATAGATAATTTAATTCATTTTCGCCAACAATTTCCAGATCAAAAGTTACATATTTTTGGAATTGGGGGAACAGCAACCTTACATCTTGCTGGATTATTAGGTATTAATTCGGTTGATTCTAGTGGGTGGCGCAATCGTGCAGCAAGGGGTTTAATACAACTACCCGGAACAGGCGATCGCATAATTTCTCAACTAGGAAATTGGCGAGGGAGAACCATTAGTAAAGAGGAAGAAGAAAAGCTGAAACAATGTCAGTGTCCAGGTTGTAAACAAGGTGGTTTAGAAGGGCTTAAAATTAGTGGGGGAATCGGTTTTTATAATCGAGCAACTCATAATTTATGGGTATTATTAGAAGAAGCTAGACAAATTCAAGAACATTTACACATATTAAAAGATTATGAAACCTGGTATCAAGAACATTTAGATAATACAACTTATCGCCCTTTAATCCAGGAACTAATTTTAGAACTTAAATTATTTACAAATTAACCAATAAAAATTTAGTAGTGTTGCATTGATTGCTTTCTCTCAAAATTACCTGAATGGGAGCAAAAGAATTTAAAACAATTTTGGCTACCTACCTACTCATCCCAGCTAAATTTAATTGATATCTTGTAGAAATTTATTAAATATGAGGGGATTGGGGATTGAAATTGATGCTTATGCGAATTGGTCAAGCTTAATTAAATATCTGAAAAAAGTCCTTGATAATTGAGGTCAAGAATATGCAATTAATTTTGTTTAGGAACTTATCAACAAATCTGGCTGATGTTAAAATAATTTTGGACAATCTGATTTAGAATTTTGATAGGGAAGGTCAGCTCGTAGCTCGATTAAACATTTTCTGTTTAACTCAACTTGAAAATACAGTAGCTTGTGGATGCGGGTTCTTAAAATTAAACTAGCCAACCTTAACCCATTAAATCAGATTCAAGAAATTATTCTTCTTCTTCAGATTTCTCGCCCACTTGAATCAGATGAATATGTTTTGAACCTAAGCGAATTTCAAACTGATCTCCCGCTTCTAATCCCATGGATTCGGTATAATTCGCACCAATTACCAGAGAACCATTTTTATGAACGCAAGCTCGATAACTGGCTTCTCTGCCCCGTCCATCTTTGCTTGCGCCCGGATCTAAAGCAATACCCTTAGCCGCCAATAAAGCATCGTAAAACTCCGTCATATTGGCGCGGCTTTGGTTATCTTTTGTTTGGGTATAATACCCGCACAATCTCGCCGTTTCCCGTCGCGGTAAGTTCCCCAAAGCCTTAACTTTTTGTAACAAGGCTTTACCTGTTATCGGAGTGGTAGAAGGTTTTTCTGTTACTGTTTTTGGCATAAAGATTCTCCAGATGTAACTGCTCTTATTCTATCATGTTCAACTTGATTTTTTATACCAAAAGAATTAGGATTAAGTTAGGAATTTCCAATTCATAATTCTATAAATTAGAAACCGGAGCATAACGAACCGGAATACCCGTTTGCGCCTGAATTTCTTGGGCAAAATTTTGTAAAACAGATGGACTAACGGATTTTAGTTTTCTGGCTTCATAGGGTAGGTTTTCCCGTGGGGAATGATTTCCCCGTCCCGCTAATTCATGTTTTAACGGTTTGGGACGGGTGGGAGTATTCAGTTGAATTTCTGCGGGTGCGATCGCTTTTACCCACCGGAAATATTCTTGGCGCTCTGACTCTGACCAAGGAGATAAAAGCATGGTTTGTAGTCCCAATTCTCCCAGGAAAATTCGACTAAATTCTTGAATATCACTCAGCAACTGGCTGAGATTAATCTCTGTTACGGGCCGATTTACTCGTTGCAGTTGGGCGGTAGAAATTCCATCAAGTTTGATAGAGACGCGATCGGCTAAAGCTAATTGTTCTCGAACTTGCGGATCAAATAAAGTTGTACCATTTGTTAATACTAAAGTCGGGCGCTGAGTTAGGGTTTTAATTCCTATCAGAATTTCCCCTAAATTCGCTGCCAGGGTGGGTTCTCCACTTCCACTTAAAGTGATCACATCCACATCCCAAGGAGAAAATTCTGTTAATGCTTGTAATATTCGATCCGTGGGTACATAAATTTGGCGATGCCCGGTTTTAAGTTCAATTTCTCCCAGTTGACAATAAACACAGTTAAACGAACAGGTCGAAATCTCACCGATGGGATCAATTCCCAAGGATTTCCCATATCGCCATGAAGATACAGGGCCATAAACCGGGGTAAATTCTGAGGGGGAGGGTTTTGAAGTTGTCATATTAACCCATTTATTTTTGAAATAATTCCCAATAGGCCAGCCACAAATAGCAACATCACAATTCCTAACAAACCCGCTAAGGGTTTACCTCCCAACCCTGTCACCCATTCTGGAACCTGCTCAGATGCGGTAACAGTCCCGAGGGTATCCATACTCGTAATTCCCCAAATCCAACCCGCGTGTAGTCCGATGGCTAAACCTAAAGAACCTCGATCACACAAACAAGCTAGGCTCAAAACCATTCCCATCAACGCCAGTCCGGGTAATTGGGGTAAGGTGTTGCGTACTTCCCAAACTAGATGGCTGAAGGCAAAAATCAAGCTGGCGACCGTCGCCGCCACAAACCAGGAATAATCTGGCTGTAATTGTTTTTGTAAAAATCCTCGAAATATTAACTCCTCCGTACTGCTAATCCACAGAGCAATCAGCAAAATCGGCAGTAAAATAGATACTTTTTTTCCTAACTCAATCCCCCGGTTTATAGGGTGCAGATCGGAATTTAAGGTCAATGACTGTTCATCGGTTGGTTTCGAGTCTTTGGGTTGCCAATGACAACCACCCAGAACAAATTGAAATCCAAATAACAGGATCAGACTGATAATAGCTAGACCAAAACCAATGGCAGTGGATTGAAAAAACTGCGATCGCCAACTTAAACCATAATCCCAGAAGGATTGACCCTGAATTTTGCTAATTTTCCACAAAACTATCGGGGCAATTCCATAAAGGGGCGCCAGTAACCCCAACTTTTGCGTTTCATTTAGGGGTTGAGGTGGACGCCAATTGAGAGCGATCGCACTGATAACAGCAATTGGCATCCATAGACCCATCCACACCCCAAAAAAAATTATAATTTTAATCGGGGTTGGTGCATTTACCAGCCATGAAAACGTCATTTTAATGGCTCAGGGGGTAGAATTTACTCTTCTTCGTCACCGCCAGCATCTTTACCATTTTCCACTTGAATCAGGTGAATATGCTTGTATCCGAGCTTGATATCAAACTCATCCCCCGGTTTAAGTCCCATTTCTTTGGTGTAGGTTGAACCAATCACAATTTGACCGTTTTTGTGAACGCTCACCATATAAGTTGCTTCCCGACCCCGACCATCTTTTGTACCATCGGGACTGAGCGGAATACCCCGTGCTTTGAGCACTGCGTCATAAAAATCTGTAAGATTCACACGCACTTGGTTGTCCTTTGTCGTGCTGTAATAACCGCACAGCTTTGCTGTTTCACGCCGAGGCATATGAGACAGTTCTTTTACTTTTTGAAGCAGAGCCTTTCCGGTTAAGGGAGTCGGTGCAGGTTTATTCATGTTCTTCTTAATCTCCTTACTTCTCTATGGGGTAATTTTTATCCAATTAAACTTTTTGGAGTTATAAGAAATAATATATACTTAAATACATCAATTTGACAAATATTTTTTTTATCAGTTACAAATCTTTCCCCACACCGAATCACCATCTTCCCCCAGGGCAAAAAAGCCGGACTTAAAAATCCCGTTATCATTGAATCGGGCAAGATTGACTTATTCGGTGGTAGTTAAACCCATCTGTTGTTTTTGTCTTGAAATTTCTATGGCCATTCTCTTTTAGCGCTTCAGACTCACACCTAAGCATTTTTTTGAGACAGTCTTCTGTCCGGGTAAAAATGCTCTATCCTCACCGCCCCATCCCATTAAAAAAGATCCGCCGTCAAAGCAGATCAATACCACAAGGGAATTACGAATTACGAATTACGAATGGGTAATGGGTAATGGGTAATGGGTAATGGGTAATGGGTAATGGGTAATGGGTAATGGGTAATGGGTAATAGAAAGAGTTTACCTCCCCTGCTCCCCCTGCTCCCCCTGCTCCCCCTGCTCCCCCTGCTCCCTCTGCCTCCCCTGCTCCCCCTGCTCCCTCTGCCTCCCCTGCTCCCCCTGCCTCCCCTGCTCCCGGCGCTCCCCGGACTTAATAGCTCAACGGTTAGACTTAATGATTTGTTCTAATGCCTTTAAAGAGCGGTAAAGTTCGGGTAATCGTCTATAAACAGCAGCCGTTTTTAAATACAATTTATTGGCGATCGCTGGAGAACCGGAAACCACCTCCCCGGGTGCAATATGATTATGAACCCCAGACTGGGCCGTAACGATCGCCCCATCCCCTACCTTAACTTGATTAGCAATACCGACTTGACCGGCGAGTAACACCCCATTACCCACGGTGACGCCCCCCGCTAATCCCACATGACCTGCAAAGGCACAATTTTGCCCCACAGTACAACCGTGACCAATATGAACTAAATTGTCTAATTTTGTAGCTTTTCCGATGCGGGTTTCTCCCACCGCCGGACGATCAATGGTACTATTACATCCCACCTCTACCCCATCTTCTAAAACCGTAATTCCCGATTGTTCCATTTTTAGCCAACCCCCATCGGTCGGCACAAAACCAAAGCCTTCCGCCCCGATCACCGCCCCACTATGAATCACACAATCACAACCAATTTGGGCCCGTTCATGGATGGTAGAATTGGCGTGTAAAATGCTGCGATCGCCAATTTTTACCCCCGGATAAATCACCACATTCGGATGTAAACAGACCCGATTTCCGATGGTAACTCCGGCTTGAATTACCACATGGGGGCCGATATAAACTTCCGCTCCAATTTTGGCACTCGGATCAATCACCGCCGTCGGATGAATTTGGGGTTGGGGTTGATAGGGTTGATAAAATAAAGCGATCGCTTGGGCGAAAAAAGCCCTAGGATTTGCTACGGAAATCCACGCCTTCCCCCCGGCTGTGGCTTGATTTTGTAAGGATTCATCTAAGGGCAAAATCAACGCACTCGCCGCAGAAACCGACACAAAGGACGCAAATTTCAACCCCTCAATATAACTCAGGGTTCCAGAAGTTGCTGTATCTACCGCCGCCACTCCTTGAATATCAGGATTAAGGGTGGGGTCATGGATCAAACTATGAGCATCAATTCCAGCGTTAAGTTTTTCAACCAGTTCACTAAATTTCATTATTAAGAATAATGCCAGGGGTAGGAAATTTTAATTTCACCGCAGTGGAATCTGATCGATTATATTATTAATCCGATCTCCTG
>DATNRE010000087.1:0-4586 GCA_036703685.1 Candidatus Obscuribacterales bacterium | reverse complement strand
ATCTCTGCCATTCTCATAGTTTCCATAACCTGCACCTGTATAGTAGAAAGTGTTCTCAGTCGGCATGAAGATAATGCAAGTGTGACGGTACAAAGGAAATAAATCTTTTAAATGGGGTTCAATATTTTCTCGTTCCCATTTAAGCTTTGCATTCAGTCGGTCTAAAATACTACCTTTGGATTTCTCGGGTTCAGGTTTAGGCGCTTTAGAACCGAATTTAGGTGGAATTCTAATCATTGATTTAGTTCAAAAAAACTTCATTAAATTCAAGCGGTAGCTTCCCTTCAACATTTTCTAATATAGTTAGGATGTCAACAAAAGTCTTAATATCTAAGTCAAGGAAAACATTAGATTGAATTTCTAATTAATGCTTTTAATGAGTGAATCTAAACTAAATATAAGATTGATTTTTAAGAGTTGCCTTAAAAATCAACTTTTGATATTTTATGATATAATACTATCAAATTACCAGGTTAAAAATATGACTGCGGGAAAATTAGGTTTTACGGCTAGTGAATATAAAGTTAATGAAAAAGGAGAATGGCAAGGATTGAAACCCGGTGTTGAACGAGTAGAAGGAACCGTTGGACAAGTCTCAGTTCGAGTTGCTAATACCTCCAGTTCTAGTTTGGGAAGGGGAACCCGAAATGAAGATTATTTAGTACCAGGAACGGGAGAGGTTTTGACCTGGGCAGATGGAGAATCGGGAATTAAATATATTGAATTTGCTGTTAAAGATGATTTTTTAGTAGAAGGTGAAGAATCTATTCCTCTGAGTTTAGGTTCAATTCAAGGGGCTGAATATGGAACTATTAAAAGTAGTAAGGTTGTGATTATTGATGATGATTGGTTTATTCCCCGTCATCAGTGGCAAGGAACCGCACTACAATTTCAACAAGCTGATGGAACTTGGGGCGAATCTATCGAATTAAAAGGAGATAAAGGGAATGCGGGTTTGGCTTGGAAAGGAAATTGGGTTTATGGTCATTACGAAATCGGGGATTTAGTTAGTTATTTTGATGGAGTAGATTTATCCGTTTATATCTGTACTAATAAACCAATCATTAATTACCCGATTGGACTCCCACCGAATGCTTATGCTGGCTATGAGGATTACACTATTTTCCCCAATGTTTCTCCCTATTGGGAATTATTTTGCAGAGGAACCAATGGTCGAGATGGACGAGACTACAACATCACCTATAAAGGTCAATGGAGTCCCACAATCCTTTACATTCAACGGGATGCGGTGCTTTATCAGGGGAGTTCCTACCTTTGTATCAAAGAGAATGGAATGGGACGGAATCCTGTAGCTGAACCTACTTTCTGGACTTTAATTGCTAAGGGGCATAATTATCAAGATATTAAGTATCGCGGCCCCTGGAAAAATGATGTTAATTACGTCCCGGGTGATGCCGTATTTCAGGTCGGAAACACCTATCTATGTCTCCAGAACAGTATTGGTGAGATGCCTTTTATCTCTGGTGGATCGTGGGTGCTAATCCAACATGGACAACTGTATTTCACTCAGGATGGGGCGTATGGAACCCTACAAAACTTTTTGTTTTCTTGCAAGACGAGCAGCATAGCAGGCGGAAAGACAACATTCCCACATGGACTTAATCTAAGCGGTATCAAAAGTTATTCGGCTACTTTAAGAATGTCTGCCCCTGTTGGACAATTTGGATATGCCCCACGAATCCTGCCAGGCGGTTTCCGAACCCTCCCCGGATACTCCTACGATATTGCAGTCAACAACACCGATATTGTGATTTTAACTACTCAGCAAGATAGCTCAAATATTCTTGACAAAGAGGTCTTTGTTACTATCGTAACTTGATTTCCAATTATAATTAATTCCCTAATTGCCCCTAACTTTTAGGGAATAACAAATAATAAACCACAATAACAAAAATATTATGGCAAAACTAACAGCAAGATACCTACAAACCTTAAAGAATAGGGTTGTTGATTCTGGAGACTCTAAGAATTGGTTAGGAAAAGATGTTTTAGAGATTGGCGAAGAAATTTATGGGTTCGTCAATAATGGTGTTAATAATTTCCCTGTTGTTAATATTTTGACAGGATTAACTGAACCAATATTTGAACCAATAAAACAAATAGCAGAACAACTTTTAGCCCTTCCTGATATTGGAATTATGAGCGGATTATTAACCCTAGAAACCATTTATGGGATTAATAAAGCCTATAATACAAAAAAATACAGGGGACAAAACTTAGTTGATTATGCTATTAGTATTATTAATCGTGATATTCCTAGCTCCGATGACGATTATTATTATGCGATGGGGATTTCTGCCTACAATGAAACCCTAAATATTCCCTTGCTAAATACTCAGATAAATAGTCTTCAATCTAAAGTTGTTGAAGTAACTGGAAATATTCAATCTCAAGCCCAATCAAAAATAGATACTTTTGAATCGAAGTTTGGAATTGATTATATTCAAGATAAAATTGCTGAACTCCAGTCTTTGATTAGAAATCAATCAGCTTCTATTGCGATTAAAAATCAATTCTATAGACTCAGAAGTTTTGTCAAGAAATCGATGGCAGTTACTTCAAGTCCTCAATCAATACAAATACCAATATCAATATCGGCTTATGGAGTCGGAGGGATTGAATTAATTGTCCCCAAAATTACGCCGAGTTTGGTAGATGTTGTTGGGATAATCAATAAATTAGCCAGTTGGTTTTTATCGATATTTTCAATCCCTAACCAAATCCTAGAAATTCTAACCCATACGGTGACTTCAGTGGTTTGTAAAGCCATTGGTTCTGCCGGAGCCGAAGTTAGCCGGTATCTGTCTGCTGGATTACTTAAATCCTTACCTCAATTAGTCCCTAAAGTCGGGAGCGCCACGGGAACCCTTTTTGGTGGAGCTTGGGCAACTCTGATGGGTTATGCGCCCTGGATTGCTTTGGTTGCAGGATTAATTTTGGTTGCTCTTAAATTAAGTGATAAGAAAGTAAAATTCGGTAGATTTGTTTATCTTTTTGGAACTAAATTAGTAGGTTCTCCTGATACGGGATTTGCCGGAACTTATGATATGAATGAAAAACAGATGAGGGATTTTATTATTGAATACGCAAAAGAATTACTGAGTGAGGCTCAATCTACTTATAATAAACTTTGGGCTTTTAATGTTAATAATGATGAAGAAATTGCCTTAATGTTTGATTTAACAAATATTAATAATCCTATAGAAATTTCTGATAAAACCCTTCAGAAAACCACCTGGGATTCGTTAAAACATTTCATTGAAGAACCCTTTTAAATTAAAGTTTAAATAAATTATTGAGTTAAGGAGAATTATGCCAACAACATTTAAGAATACCAAATATAGGGAAAATGGAGATGAGGGAAAAATAGAAACCATATCAACTTTTTATGTTTGGGATTGTACCAACCAGAGATTTTCAACCGCACCTCCCGTAGTTTTGCGGAATACAATGTTGGCGGCTCTATATCCCGCTAAAGAGTTTATTATTGGGGAAATTCCTAAAACATCAACTAACGCAAGTTTATTAGACCCTTTTAAAGTTCCTAATGTTTCTGATCCCTACTTTTTAGATTTAGCTTCTAATTCAAGAACCCATGGCAGGTTTTTATTTACTCCCAAAAGAACAATTGGTAGAGATTATTTCCCTAAAAAAGATGATTGGAAACGAATTATTTATGGGAGTATTCTGCATACCGGATGCAATAGATTATTTTATAGAGAAATAAAATATATTGTTGTTGATGATGAACGACGTAATCCAAAAGATAGTAGTCCTCAAGATGATGGAGTAAATGGAGTCCATTGGGATACAGGTGATTGTCATGCAAAGGTTTCAAAATCCCTTCTAACCCTATTAGAAAGCTGGGATACAGTTGGCAATGAAGATAACCCTAAAACAATTCAGATCCGAGCCGCAATCTTTAAAGAATGGACAATTAAGGGAACAGCAAGTCATTCCTATAAATTTGAGAATGATAATAGATTTAAAGGTTATGATTTAGTTATTCCTCTCTCTTGTTTTAAGGGCAATAAACCCGCACCGGGTAACTATACTGGTAAAGTTCTAATTGGTGTTGTCCATGAAGCTGAGGAACGTCGCGCTAAACCGGGTTGGATGTTGTGGCAATGGTTTAGTTTTGAAACCTTAGAAGAAGATGGAATCATTACTAGACTTCATGAGAAATGCAACAAACTTAGCACTGCTCTTGATGACATTTATAAATTAGCTGATGTTTTGCGAGTTGATTTAGATGAAGCTGAACAAGAATTAGCGAATCTTGATGATAACCCCGATGCAGAAGTTGCTTATGTTGATTCGGTTCTCAAGATAATTAAAGCTGATAAAAAAGGGGTTTTAATATTGCATCCTTATGTTCTTCTCAAGGTTAAATTTAGACTTCGAGAGAAGTGGAAAAACCTTGCTAAATCAGCCGGAGTCCGGTTTTATTCGGTTATGTGTACACCGGATACGAGCCTGGAAAAATATCAGAAACCCTATGGTAATGACTTCGTTTTTCGACCTAAAACTTTCTGTTCGCCAAGTTTCAATGAAGGCGAATATAT
>DATNRE010000086.1:0-4976 GCA_036703685.1 Candidatus Obscuribacterales bacterium | reverse complement strand
AGAAAAAGCATGAATAAATGAAATCAAGATTTCTCGTTCAGAAACCCGGTTTCTGCATAAGTCCTAACTAAATTATATGAAGAAAAAGGATAGGGATTCCTAGACTGAATCAATCACAAATTGACTAATAATTTCCGGCTGGCGATTAATAATATCAGCAGGAATAGATTGGATATCTGTTTGGGTATAAGGGTCAATTCCATAAACATTGATCTGTAATTTTTGAGTTTGTGGATCAACAATAAATTCAGTCCAACCAAAATTATGTACTGCAAAATAAGACCCTGTAATTAACTCAGCATTGACTTTTGTTTCATCTAAACCAATGGGATCATATCCCAATTGATTAAGTTGATTATTCAAAATATTTTGAACAAATTGATCCTGACTTGAATTCGTATCTAAATCGGCGTAAATATCCTTAGCATCTTGGCTAATAGTATCAATAGAACTAAAATTCATAATTTCTGACCCCCAAGTTCCGGGGATAAAAGTTTCACCCACATCTAATTGATAACCGATGGGGCCCACGGTAATTTCAATCGCATCGGTGGGACTTTGGGGTTGATCAAAATTCAATTGATAGGTTAACTCATTAACAATGGTTCCCCCCGCTCCTCCCGATACAAATACAACATTTTCGATATTATTTTGATCAATAAATTGTAATAGATCCCGACGTTCGGCGGCGTAGCCTTCCCAACGGTTGGCGGAATCATATAACCCTAAATTCTGGATCGGAACGGTCGAAAAAATAAATTTCCAGTTAATTCCAGCATTTTGAGAATCTAATAAATTAATCTTTAAATCCTCTAATTGAGCTTTTCCTAATAACGTCCGGTTAGGGTCAAAAGAAGTGGCTAAAAATTGATTAATTTGACTGTCTAAAGCCGGGTCAGGAACTTGAGGTAAGGGTGCATCCCTAAAAGAACGTGCATCTAAAACAAATAACGCCCCATCATTGCCAAACTGTTGATATCGATAGAGTTTTTCTTGATTAGCAGTGCGGGGATCTCCGGTTTCTCCATAGACTTGATTTCCGATAGGATTATACTCTTTCCAGGCTTGCAAACCGAGGTTAAATTGATCGGTATTATTAATAAATTCTCCCTCGGTTCCAAAAAACAATTGTTGAGAAGATAAAGCCGGAATTTCTCCCCCCGCAAAACCCGTAATTAAATTTTGATCATTCCAAGTTCCATAAACTGTTGTTGATGCTTGTAAATTTGCCCAAGGATTTAGGTCTAAACGGGGGGAAACAATCTCATTATATTTAGTTCTAAAATCCAGGGGAGTCACCGCTTGTTCAATACTGGGTAAATCGGGGGAAATCGTATCAGCAGAAATGGTATTTCCCAGGGGGACAAAAAAGTCTAAATTCCGTTCAGGAACATTATTAAGGGAAATATAGGGCATTAATTCCCCTTGTCCGTCGGCGGTGGCTCCAAATCTTAATCCCTGTTGGGTTTCCAGGGTTGCTGGAGTACGAAAACTGCCTACGGATGATTCGGCTTCTGCATTAGTAAACCGATAAAAATATTGAGTATTTGGCGTTAAATTATTAGCCGATAACTTGACAGGTTCCGTAATATCAGTAACGGTGGTATAAAGGATTCCTAAAGGATTAATAAAATTGAGATTATTGGCATATTCCAGACTCACGGTTCCCGGGGCTGAACTGCGGGTTAAAAATACCGTTGAAGTGGGGGTTGTATCCCCGGTGGCGACTCGATTCGGGAAACTAGAACCTTGAGGTTGAATAAAGGGGCTAAATTGACGATTTTGGGCAGCCCCAAAGTTAATATAATGTTGGATTCCAGTCAGTTCATCCCGAGCAACAGCAAAGGCAACATCGGGATTTTGAGCTAAATAATAGTTAGAGTTATAAAGGGGGGTGGGACTGCGATCTTCAAATTGTCCAAAGGCAACAAAATGTTCAATTCCGGTAAAATTTCCCTGGGCAATAATCGGAACCAGAGCCGGATTTTCAGTTAAATAATAGGTACTATCAAATAAAATACTAGGGTTGCGATTTTCAAATTGTCCTAAATTAATATAGTGTTGAAACCCACTAGCAAAAGCCCCACTATTCACCAGTTGGGAAACATCAGGATTTGTGGCTAAATAATAGGATTCATCATAAAGGGGACTGGGTTGACGAACCTGAAATTGCCCCGATTCAATAAAGTGTTGAAATCCATTGGCAATGATTCCACTAGCAACCGCCGCCGCCACATCGGGGTTTTGTGCTAAATAAAAGGATTCATTAAATAAGCCGTTAGCTTGTAACATAAACGCAATTTACTTAATAGATGAACAGTTCCAAGGGTTAAATAATTATAAAAACCATCAACTCAAATCGATCAGAAGTTATATTGGCGATCGCCCAAACTCAGCGCTTCTCCTCGGTACTGGCCAGAAGTACGGAAATTGCGACTTGTAGGAGTGTGAGCAACCCTCTCCCCAGGGGTTAAAATAGGGGAAGGTCTAATTCTTAAACTCAAGCCCCTATTAGTATAAAATTCGAGAAACTATGGGATTCTTTGATTCAGACATCGTTCAACAAGAAGCTAAACAGCTATTTGAAGATTATCAGTCTATGGTCAAACTGGGCGGTGATTATGGCAAGTTTGATCGGGCTGGGAAAAAACTCTATATTGAGCAAATGGAAGCGGTCATGGATCGTTACCGGGTTTTCATGAAGCGGTTTGAACTTTCCGAAGACTTCATGGCTAAGATGACCGTCGAACAGTTACGAACCCAACTCGGTCAGTTTGGAATTACCCCCGACCAAATGTTTGAACAGATGCACCTTACCCTAGAACGGATGAAGTCGGAATTAGAAAAACAGCCCTAATCCTTGTCCCTTGCTCCGAAAAAATCGGTGTCCCGGGGTTTCTTTTGTTAAAATACATCCAGTAGACCCTCGTTAGTTTAACGGGAGTCTCCCCTATTATGCCTGTGAATATCATTTTATGACTAACGTTCCAGTTTCTCGAATTCGTAATTTTTCTATTATTGCTCATATTGATCACGGGAAATCCACCCTGGCGGATCGGCTTTTGGAGGCGACGGGTGCGGTACAAAAGCGGGAAATGAAGGAACAATTTCTCGACTCCATGGACTTAGAGCGAGAACGGGGAATTACGATTAAACTCCAAGCCGCCCGGATGAACTACAAAGCCAAGGACGGTGAGGAATATGTATTAAATTTAATCGACACTCCGGGTCACGTTGACTTTTCTTATGAGGTGTCTCGGTCTTTAGCCGCCTGTGAAGGGGCGTTATTAGTGGTAGATGCGTCCCAAGGGGTAGAGGCGCAGACCTTAGCGAACGTTTATCTCGCCTTAGAAAATAACTTAGAAATTATTCCGGTTTTAAATAAAATTGATCTCCCGGGAGCAGAACCCGATCGGATTAAAAGTGAAATTGAAGAAATTATCGGGTTAGACTGTTCCGGGGCGGTATTAGCTTCGGCCAAAGAAGGGGTAGGAATTCATGAAATTTTGGAATCCATTGTTCATTTAGTTCCTCCTCCCCAGGATACGGTTGATCAGAAATTACGGGCGTTAATTTTTGATAGTTATTATGACAGTTATCGCGGAGTGGTTGTTTATTTTCGGGTGATGGATGGGAGGCTAAAAAAAGGCGATCGCGTTCGATTAATGGCTTCGGGAAAAGAATATGAGGTCGATGAAATTGGCGTATTATCTCCGACTCAAATTCCTGTTGATGAACTCCACGCTGGAGAAGTCGGATATTTTTCGGCTGCGATTAAAGCCGTTGAAGATGCCCGGGTTGGGGATACAATTACCTTAGCCAATAGCCCCGCAGAACAAGCCCTTCCGGGTTATACCCAAGCTAAACCCATGGTGTTTTGTGGGTTGTTTCCCACGGATTCCGACGAATATCCCAGCCTCAAAGAAGCCTTAGAAAAACTCAAATTAAATGACGCGGCCTTATCCTATGAACCCGAAACTTCTAGCGCCATGGGTTTCGGTTTCCGGTGTGGATTTTTAGGGTTACTGCACATGGAAATTGTGCAAGAACGTTTAGAACGGGAATATGATTTAGACTTAATTATTACGTCTCCTTCTGTGGTTTATCAAGTGACCACTCAAAAAGGGGAAGTCATCATGATCGATAACCCCAGTCGTTTACCCGAACCCAACCACCGGGAAAAAATAGAAGAACCCTATGTGCGTGTGGAAATGATTACTCCTGAAGCCTATGTAGGGAGTTTAATGGAGTTAGCCCAGGGTCGTCGGGGCGAATTTAAGGATATGCGATATTTAGCCCAGGGACGGACAACTTTAGTTTATGAAGTGCCCTTAGCGGAGGTTGTAACGGACTTTTTTGATCAGATGAAATCCCGTTCTCGGGGTTATGCGAGTATGGAATATCATATTATCGGATATCGAGAAAATGCCTTAGTTAAACTCGATATTATGATTAATAAAGATGCAATTGATTCTTTAGCCATGATTGTTCACCGAGATAAAGCCTATAGTGTGGGACGGGCAATGGTGGAAAAACTGAAAGAATTGATTCCCCGTCATCAATTTAAAGTTCCGATTCAAGCCACAATTGGTTCTAAAGTGATTGCTAGTGAACATATTCCCGCGTTAAGAAAAGATGTATTAGCTAAGTGTTATGGGGGAGATATTAGTCGGAAGAAAAAACTCCTACAGAAGCAAGCTAAAGGTAAAAAACGGATGAAATCCTTGGGGTCTGTGGATGTTCCCCAAGAAGCATTTATGGCCGTGTTGCGATTAAATAAAGAATCCTAAGTTGATATTCAAACAATAAAACCCCCTACAAACTTTGTAGGAGGTTTTTTAATGAATCAGAGTTTTTTAAGACTTTCCTGAATAATTAGAATCTCTAATTACAGAGCATTACCGCGAGGTAGCACTTCTTCAGGGAAAATAAAGTTTTCGTGGGGTTGATCCGCAGGAGCCATCCAAGCCCGCAGA
>DATNRE010000085.1:0-2041 GCA_036703685.1 Candidatus Obscuribacterales bacterium | reverse complement strand
CGCTTAAATGGAATTTGCATTACTTTTTCATACTCTACGGGTCGGTGATCATTGAAAGATATTGTCAGAGATCCGAAATTCTTGATCTCCAGAAGTTGATCAAGTTTTTTTTCATCTAAAAGGCTGGCATTTGTGAACAATTTAATTTTGGTGAGAGGCAATTTAGCATTCACATAACTCATAAATTCAAAAATTCTTTTGTCTAAAAAAGGTTCGTTCACTCTAGTCAGGTTAATTGAGGGTAACACATAATCTTTTGGTTCTGAGAGTTCATCAATAATTTTCTTAAATAAATCCTCAGACATTTTCGTTCCTTTTCTATCCAGGGAAGGATAAGGACAAAAATTGCAAGCTGCATTGCAACTTGAAAAAGTTTCAATAGAAACGTTTAAAGGGTAATCTAGCCAATATTTCTTTTCATAAAGATTTTCGATGGCATTTTTATAGTTTTCTACTCTCTGAAGATATTGTTCAAGGGAACTGGTTAGCTTTTTGTCTAATTGTAAATTTTGACTGTTTTTAGCTTTACCATATTCTGCAATAGCCAGATCGATTTTTCCCTGTTCATGAAAAATATTTGCTAATTTTTCATAAGCCAAATAAAAATTCGGTTTAAGAACTGTAGATTTTTGCAAATAAATAACAGAATTATCTAAGTCACCTGATTTCGCTAAAGCATCTCCTAACTCATAATAAGTCCAAGCAAAATCGGGATTCAATTTGATTGCCTCTTGATAAATAGCGATCGCTTGATCTAATTCACCCTGACGTTTCAATTGATTAGCTTTCTTGATCAAATTCCCTGCACTCATAATTCATACTCTCCAATCTAATGCTAAATCTGTTTAACGATTATACTTCCTGATACAATAAATCCCAACAGCATTACACTTCAAGCCTTCCTCCATGAAACTCAACTTTCCCGACCTCTGCCAACACCACAACATCACCCCACGCGGCATTATCTTGATTGGTGCTTACGATGGCAAAACCCTCAAACGCCTGAACCTCCCCAATACGGTTAAAACCCTACTTATTGATGCTAACCCCACCGCCGTCGAACGACTGCAACAGAATTTTGCCGATAGTCCCAATGTTCAAGTAGTTCAGGCTGCTATTGCCAACCAGAATGAGACCGTTACCCTGCACCTAACTTCCCTGGAGTCTAGCAGTTCTATCTTGCCCTGGAAACAGTACGGCGAAATTTACCCCAATATTAAAGAAATTCAACAACTCACCCTTTCCTCGCGCACTCTGGATACTGTGCTTGAAGAATTGAACCTCTCTGCTAGTGACTTTAATATTCTGATTCTCGATATCCAAGGTGCTGAACTTTTAGCCTTAGAAGGAGCTACCCAACTCCTGAATAACCTAGATGCTATTTACACGAATGTTCACTATCAAGAACTATTTGAAGGAGGCGCATTAGCAGCAGAAGTTAATCAGTTTCTCACCTACTATCAATTTGAGTGTGTGGCAGAGGAAACTCCATACCATCCTGCTTGGGGAGAAGCATTTTATGTGCGTCAAACGGTTAGGACTGAGGATGGGGTTTATCCGGTTAAACCTCTATCCCCAATATCCCAACAACTTCAAGAAACCAAACAGGAGTTAGAAACTTTACAGTCCCAGTACCAAGAGGTTTTGGTAATACTGAAACAAAACCAAGTTCAACTGCACACGGGTACAGAGGATTTAGCTGAGTTAGAATCTCAACGGGATCAAATATTAGCGGAATTAGAACGATATCAAACGGAACTCCAACAATCTCAAACGGAGTTAGAACAATCTCAAACTAATCTTAAACAAACCCAAACGGAATTGGAACAATCTCAAACTCAACTCCAACAAACCCAGACGGAATTAGAACAATCTCAAGTTGAACTCCGACAAGCCCAAACGGAATTGGAACAATTTCAAACTAATCTTAAACAATCTCAAACGGAGTTAGAACAATCTCAAATTGAACTCCGACAAGCCCAAACGGAATTAGAACAATCTCAAACTAATCTTAAACAAACCCAGACGGAATTAGAACAAT
>DATNRE010000084.1:0-5523 GCA_036703685.1 Candidatus Obscuribacterales bacterium | reverse complement strand
ACTCAAGGATCGAATTCGGACAAAGAAACGACTGTTGCGGCTGTAGGTTCTTAATTTTTAGGGGTTTCGGCGGTGCGATCGCTATCTAAAATAGCTGATCGCACCCGGTAATCATTGAGGGAAAAACCGCAATTAAATCTTAAAAAAGAGTCACATTCACTGCGGAGGGGCCTTTTTGACCCGGTTCGATCTCGAATTCCACACGCTGGCCTTCCTCTAGGCTTTTAAAGCCACTGCTTGCAATAGCCGAGAAGTGTACAAAAACATCTTTAGAGCCATCCTCGGGGGCAATGAAACCAAAGCCTTTTTCTGCGTTGAACCATTTGACGTGACCTTTCATTCTAGCCATATTTTGACCTCTAGGGAATTGTGATTACAATAAACGTGCGATCGCCAATTTCATAGAGGGATCGCACCGGGGAATTATCTTAGGAAAGACCGTGATCAAGTCTTAGATGGCAGTCACATTAACTGCGGAGGGGCCTTTTTGACCCTGTTCGATCTCGAATTCCACACGCTGGCCTTCAGCTAGAGTTTTAAAGCCACTGCCTGCAATAGCCGAGTGGTGTACAAAAATATCTTTAGAGCCATCGCCAGGGGTGATGAAACCAAAGCCTTTCGACTCGTTGAACCATTTGACCTGACCTGTAATTTTAGCCATGTTCTGCCTTCTAGGGAAATAAAATTAACTTCAAACCATTATTCTATAAGAATTTGATTGAAATTTTTGGATATGTCTATTATAGTTTAGCTTACTCAAGGATCAAATTGCCACAAATAAAAAAGGTTTGACTGATAAAATCATCCGATCCAATTCAGATCGATTCTGTTCAAGAAGATTATGCCCCCATAATTCATTTGTATTGTTGGCGCAATCTTCTGCTAGAGTTTCTCCGATCCCTTCAAAACTCTTATTAGTAACTCTCCTGAGCCTCTCTGGGTTAGATTGTACTCCCAGAATAAATACTCTTTCTATTAAATCATCTGGAATATAACCCTGTACATAACTCAACCGATCTTGGCGCTGATCAAAATCAATCAGTAAAACCATCCTTCTTTCTTGGAATTGCCGAATTTTTGGGAGATGATCATGGATAAAAGTCTCTAAAAGATTTTCCCAACCCCGATCATAGGGTAGAACTTGAATAGCACTTGCATTCAGGTTTGGATTAAGAATAAATCCATTAGCAATTTGGCGGTTCGCATCATCTTCAGGCAATATCAGAACATGGGGTCGATGCCGATTAATGCTCATGCTTAGATATCCCCAGAAATCAAGGTATTAATTAAGTCCCCTGTAAAAGTTATATCACTGAGGGATCTAATTAAAGTCGGCTCTAAATGGCTTTTGCGATCTAGTAGAAAGGTATTTTCATCCGAAAACTTTCGGATAGCTTCAGGATTATGGGAAGTCACTAAAATTTGCCCATTATTCTTAAATGAGCGTCGTAATGACATGACAAAATGTCCAACTTCTGATAAAGAAAGATAGTTATCAGGCTCGTCCCAGAAGCAAAAAAGCGGGCCATAGAATTTATTGGCAGCTAAAACGAAAGCACAAATGAAAAAGCATTTTTCGCCGTCAGATAAGTCTTGAAAATCAACACTCAGATTCGCATTATTTGCTTCAAATCGAACAATCATGCTTTTGGTATCTTTGCCAATCTGTTCATTCAAAAAATCCTGAATATCAGGAATAACTTCTCGGAGATATTTGTCAACTTCTGTGTAAGCTGCTGGATAGCGACTCAGTAACCCAGAAAACCACTCTCCAAAGTTTGAACCATCTCGCTTGGGCTGTAAACTTTCGGCGTTAGAATCTCCCGTCATTAGACTGGGAATGGGAGCTAAAATAATCATTCTAGCCAGCCACTTCTTAAAAATCCGAAGGGGATCAGTCTCTGATTGCTCCTGAATAATAGGAAGGGCAACTAAATGCCAATCTACTAGAAATTGAGCTTCACGATTTTGTGAACTGGTGTAAAGAGTAACTTGGGCTCCTTGGCGAGAGTAAATTGGAGATCCTGAAACTAGCAATTGCTCCTCAAAAATCCGAAGCTCTTTAAATCTTTCTGGCAACTCCAAAGCCAGAACATATTTGTATAATTTTTCATTTAATAATACTTCTATTTCAAATCTGATCGGAACATCAGATCTGCCACGAGCGAAATCTTTCGGGCTAATCAGCTTAATTTTTTCGAGTTCGCCCATTCTATTGACACCTCGACCAATTGTCTGAAGTATCTCCAACGCACGGGCAATAGTTGATTTACCCGAACCGTTTTTTCCAATCAAGAGGACAGATGGCATCCCTTTAATGATCAGTTCAAAGTTTTCTAAGCATCTGAAGTTATGGACATATAGCCTTTGGATCATTGTAAAATCACTCCACAGTATCCCCAAAAATTTGAACGATACCGACGTAATCGCCCTTTCTCCATCAATCCTACATCAATTCACGGGTTGCACCCAGATATAGTTACAATAGGGGCAGTATATTGTTGATTATTTTTACCCCTTATTGATCCCCCAACGATGCAACCGACCGATCCGACAAAATTTACAGATAAAGCCTGGGAAGCCGTGGTTAAATCCCAAGATGTAGCGCGTCGTTTTCAAAATCAGAATTTAGAAGTCGAACATCTGCTGATCGCCCTGCTCGAACAAAATGGACTCGCCACTAGCCTCCTGAGTCGGGCGGGGGTGGATACGGATATTTTTAGCCAACAGTTGGAAGCCTTTACCAAACGCCAACCCAAGGTCGGACGCATTGAACATTTATATTTAGGACAGAGCTTAGATTTATTATTAGATCAAGCCGAAGCAGACCGTCAAGCCCTACAGGATGGTTTTATCTCCATCGAACATTTAATCCTGGCCTTCTCGGAAGATGACCGCATTGGTCGGAAACTCCTGGCCGGAGAAGCCCCCACCAGTCAACGGCCCGGACGTCCGGGTTATGATCGGCCGGGACGTTCTCCTTCTATTCGTCCGAAATTAGAAGAAGCAATTAAAGCAATTCGAGGTAGTTCAAAAGTCGAAACCCAAAGCCCAGAAACCAGTTATGAAGCCTTAAAAAAATATGGTAAAGACTTAACAGAATTGGCGAAAGCCGGAAAACTTGATCCGGTAATTGGTCGGGATGAAGAAGTGCGTCGGGTGGTCAGTTGTTTATCTCGCAGAACTAAAAATAATCCGGTGTTAATTGGAGAACCGGGAGTCGGAAAAACGGCAATTGCTGAAGGTTTAGCCCAACGAATTGTTAACGGAGATGTGCCAGAATCCTTAAAAAATCGCCAGTTAATTTCCTTAGATATGGGAAGTTTAATTGCTGGAGCCAAATATCGGGGAGAATTTGAAGAAAGACTGCGATCGGTATTAAGAGAAGTCACCCATTCCCAGGGACAAATTGTATTATTTATCGATGAATTGCATACTGTAGTTGGGGCGGGTTCCGGCGGCGGTTCATCGGGAATGGATGCCAGTAATTTACTCAAACCCATGTTAGCCCGGGGAGAATTGCGGTGTATTGGCGCTTCAACTGTTGACGAATATCGCAAACATATTGAAAAAGATCCGGCCTTAGAAAGACGGTTTCAACAAGTTTATGTCGATCAACCTTCTCCTGAAGATACGATCTCGATTTTAAGAGGATTAAAAGACCGTTACGAGCGCCATCATGGGGTAAAAATTACGGATAGTGCATTAGTGGCGGCGGCAATGTTATCAAGTCGTTATATTAGCGATCGCTTTCTACCCGATAAAGCCATTGATGTGGTCGATGAAGCCGCCGCCCAATTAAAAATGGAAATTACCTCCAAACCCGTGGAATTAGAACAAATTGATCGGCGGGTCATGCAGTTAGAAATGGAAAAATTATCCATAGAAGGAGAAAGTTTAGGAACCGGAGAAAGTAACCGCCGAAATGATGTCGGGGTAGCGATTCGTTTAGGTAGAATTAAGGAAGAAATCGAGAGTTTAAAAACTAAACAGGAAAAGCTTGCTTCCCAATGGCAAGGAGAAAAACAACTCCTAGATAGTATTAATAAACTCAAGGAAGACGAAGAAGAATTACGGGTACAAATTGAACAGGCAGAACGGGCCTATGATTTAAACAAAGCTGCCCAATTAAAGTATGGTCAATTGGAAGTTTTACATCAAGAACGCGAGGGCAAAGAAGCGGAATTAGTCAAGTTACAATCCCAGGGTTCTTCGATGTTGCGGGAGGAGGTCACAGAAGCCGATGTCGCGGGCATTATTGCTAAATGGACAGGGATACCTGTTAACCGTTTATTGGAGTCAGAACGGCAGAAATTACTGCGCTTAGAGAGTCATTTGCATCAACGGGTCATCGGACAACAGGAGGCGGTGGCGGCGGTTTCGGCGGCGATTAGAAGGGCGCGGGCGGGGATGAAAGATCCCGGACGTCCCATTGGATCTTTCCTGTTTATGGGGCCGACGGGGGTGGGGAAAACCGAGTTGGCGAAGGCCTTAGCGGAGTTTTTATTTGATAGCGAGGAGTCGATTATTCGGATTGATATGTCTGAATATATGGAAAAACACGCAGTTTCTCGGTTGGTGGGCGCGCCTCCGGGCTATGTGGGGTATGACGAAGGGGGTCAACTATCGGAAGCGGTGCGTCGTCATCCCTATTCGGTGATTTTATTTGATGAGGTGTAAAAAGCCCATCCTGATGTGTTTAATATTTTATTACAAGTATTAGATGATGGTCGCATTACCGACTCCCAAGGAAGGACGGTGGATTTTAGAAATACGGTGATTGTGATGACCAGTAATATTGGGGGAGAACATATTTTAGATGTGGCGGGGGATGAGTCCCGTTATGGGGAAATGGAGAAGCGAGTGATGACGGCTTTGCGATCGCATTTTCGCCCAGAATTTTTAAATCGGGTGGATGATACTATTCTATTCCATCCGTTAAGTAAAGGGGAGTTAAGGTATATTGTGGCGATTCAAGTTAAACGGATTCAAAGGTTATTATCAGATCAAAAAATATCCATTGAATTATCGCCTGCAACCTTAGATTATTTAGCGGATATTGGTTATGATCCAGTCTATGGGGCTAGACCGTTAAAACGGGCGATTCAACGGGAATTGGAAAACCATATTGCAAATTTATTGTTAGAACAGAAGTTCGTCACGGAAGATACAATTTATGTGGATTATGAAGATGAAAAATTAGTCTTTAATCATCAACCTTTGATTCCTAAAGCTAAAGAAGAACCGTTAATTATGAATGTTCAACCGATGAGAAAGACAATATCCGATCCGTTGGAAATGGATATGCAACCCGTGATATTAACCACCTCTAAAACAGCAGAGGGGGATGATATTATTACGGTTGAAACTGTGAAAGATGAATAAAATAATTTTTATTTCCTAGTTGAAATGAGTCCGAATAGTCCTCAAGATTGGTTATATCTTGCCCGAGAACGTGCGGCGGATGTTGATGCAATTTATAAAGAGCGACCTGATTCTATTGCGGTTGTCTATCTGGCGGGT
>DATNRE010000083.1:0-3412 GCA_036703685.1 Candidatus Obscuribacterales bacterium | reverse complement strand
AAATTGCTTAAGTGTCCTTCGACGTAGATCATTTCATCGAGGTTATCGAATTGACCATCTACTTCGAGAATAGACACCTCGTTTCCGTAGTAGTTATCAGGGCCATAATACATTTTCAGACCCGGATAGGAACAGGTGAGTTTGCGTCCGCAAGGCGTCCAGTAAATGGTTGAACCTTGATCGAATAGGTAGGCGGGTTCGAGTCCTTCCACGCCTTCTTTTTGTACCAAACGTACCCGCAGGACTTTGTGTTCCTTGTCTTCAGCGATTAAATTTGTGGGTAGAATTTGAATCACCACATCCGCATATTGCTTTTGGGGGTCAATATAGGCTTCAAAATCGGGACGACGGGCATTAATTGCCGCCAAAACATCTTCATACCGATGTCCCCGTTCAGCCATATCGCGCTGAATTTTCCACGAAATTTTAAATTCGTCGCTGATATCGAGATAAACACTAAAATCAAGCAGTCCCCGCACCCGTTCGTCATATAAAGGATGTAATCCTTCGATTACGATAATATGATTGGGATTAATCCGTTCCGGGGGATCTAGTTCACCAGTTTCATGATTATAAATGGGTTTATCAATAGATATACCGTTTTTAAGAGCATTAACTTGCTGATACATTAGATCGAAATTATTAGCTCTAGGATCTAGAGCCGTAATTCCGGTTTCTTTGCGTTGTTTACGGTCTAAACAATGGTAGTCATCTAAACAGATAACCGTCACAAAATCTTTTCCAAAGATGTCTGTTATCCGACGTAAAAATGTTGATTTTCCGCAACCAGAATCTCCAGCAACGCCAATTAAAACCACGCGATCCGGCTTATTTCCCATCTTCCTCTACCTTAAAAGAAACTGTTGACAATTTAATCATTGAATTTAGAGCATTAAAACTACCAACGCCAGCACTATTGAGTTTTCACCTGATCCAAAGGTAGAGTAAACCTCAACTGAGGGTCGTGAACAGACTCCCGACTGACAGAAGGCCCTGCACTTAGGCAACCTAAGTATTTAATACTAACTTTTGTTTCTGATTTTACCAGAAGGGGATCATCCCTACAAGCATTAATTTCAATATAGTTACAGATAATTGGGTTTCGGTAAAGAGGTTGAATCAGAATCTTTACGAAGGGTTAGCTTCTGTCGATTCTGTTGAGGTCAATTCCCTAGCTAAATCTGGGTTTGCTGACTTGAGGCGAGATCAAACTTCAATGATCCCAGAGTCTGTAATTTTTCCGGTGGGGTTGACGGTTACGCTAATAGTTTTGAAGGAAGTCGAGGGGGTCAAAGCGGTGACAGATCGGGGAGTTAATCGGGGTTTGTCGATCTGGGGGGTACTTTTGGGTTGGAGAGGGGGTAGATTAGCGGGTAAGGATACTCGGACTACAATTATTTTTTCTTGGATTAATTTTTAATAAAATCTTGATGCTCAACGGTGGCTATTCCCTGTTGTAAGATAGTTAAAACCCCAGCTAAATTCCCATTTAATAAAGCCCTTTCATCTAACCATAAACCTGGAAATATTTCACTTTTTAAAATCCCTTCTGCATCAGCTAAAAGTTTAATATATTGCCCTTCTTTTAATCTAAACCAGTCTAATTGCTGTTCATACACTCGCCAAATTAAATATTCTTGGACATAGTTACGACGATAAACCTTTAACTTTTGATGATAGTCAATAGAAGCACTCGAAGCGGCAATTTCCACAATTAATTCCGGCGCACCTTCAACATAATCATCTTCACTAATAATGGATTGTCCCCCCTGTTCAACTCTTAATAAAGCATCAGGTTGAAGTTCATTATTATTATCCAAACGAACAGTTGTATTATCCGCCAAACCAACGCCTGGTGTTGCTGCTTCATAGAAAGCTAACCAACCGATAATAGAAGCATGGGGTTTTCCATGACTTTTGTAACGTAATGCCGCCGCCATATAGACAATTCCTTCAATTAATTCTGCTTTTTTTTCATCAGACATCGCCGCACAACGACGTTCAAACTCAATCCGAGTCAATTGATCGCCATTTTCTAAGGGTAGAGTTGTTAAAGAGGATACCATATTATTAGAGATCAATATTTATAATATGAACAAGCTTAACATATTTCTGATGATATTGTAGTGAGTCCTTTAGGACTCTGAGGCGTGAACGCCTCACTACAAGGCGGAACGAGGAAAAATTAAGGCGTTTGCACTAAAATTTGATTGCGATTTGGATCACCAATACCCGGACGACGACCATCAATATGCGGTTGAATTAATTCGGGCAAGCTATCAGGAGAACCCCACTGACTCACGAATTGCTGTAATAAATAATCCTGATCTGCCCTTAACCCATCTAAATCCGTTCCTCGATTAATAATTGCAAACCAAACTAAACCCCGATCACGAGTCGGTACAACCCCTGCTAAGGCACTTACATCCGATAAAGTTCCCGTTTTCACCGGAGAAGAAACCGGAATTTTGCGATCTTCTAAGGTACCTTGGGTGTCAATTCCCGCCACGGGAAATAAATCAGAAATGGTAAGATTTGTCTGTTGTAAATATCGCGCCAAAGCCATAAACATTGCCACCGATGCCCGAGGAGAAATTTGATTTTCTCGTTCTAAACCCGAACCATTAATTAAGCGAATTTCATCAATAGGAACTCCCGCCGCTTCTGATGCTAATTGTCTGACCCTAGCAGCCCCACCCACATTGGCGGCTAAAATTTCAGCCATGGGATTATTACTATAAATATTCATTTGTTTAATAATTTCAACTAAAGCTAAAGACTGATGACGAATAATTGGGGTTGAATTCAACGTCCCCGGTTGAGCGATAATATTTCCTGAAATTATAACTTGAGGTTTAGCAGTTCCCGGTGTCATCCGAGAATGCTGATAAATAATTTCTTCCTTCCAAGATGATGAATTAAATGCTTCTTTTAATAATTGACCTACTTTCAAGGGTTCAACTTCATAATTCATATAGAAACGATCTGTAATAATCAAATTCCCCGCAACGCCGCGAATTCCCATTTGATTTAAAGTATTTCCCAGGGCGATCGCTTCTTCCCAAACAAAAAACGGATCACCATTCCCTGTAACTACTAAATCCCCCTGTACCACCCCGCCAACAATTGGCCCAGTCACCCCTAGAATCGTCTCAAACCGATGTTCAGGGGGCCAAACCTGCAAAGAAGCCAAAGAAGTCGCGACCTTAGTTAGAGAAGCCGCTGGCAGGGGCATGGTCTCAGAATTCTTAGCCAGGGGAACCCAACTTGACTGCACCCAAATTCCCTGGACGTCCTTGGAAAGTCCCTTAGCCGCTAACCGATTCAAATATTGCTGTACCACCGCTTCTGCAACGGGATCGGGCTGTTGGGGAAACACCACCTGGGATAACTCCGTTTCCAAATTCTGCCA
>DATNRE010000082.1:0-4469 GCA_036703685.1 Candidatus Obscuribacterales bacterium | reverse complement strand
GTTCTAATAAATCCCGAATATCCCCAAATATTGCGGTTCCCTGTTGAATTTGTTCTAAAAAATCTCCCACATTTCCGGCAAATAAATCATAAATTGTTGTGGTGACAATTTTTACCGCCAGGGGATTTCCCGCATAACGTTTAATTAATTCTTGCCATTGTTCTGAGGAACTATAGACACCTTTGGCTTGAATAATTTCTTGACAATTTCCGTATCTAGTCCGGGTAAAGGTAAACAACGAACTTTCAAAGTTTGACCTTCTAAAGCGGCAATTTCCCGGGGTTTTTCTCGACTGGTCATCAGTAGACAACTTTGGTGTTGGGTTTCTCCTAGACGCTTAAATAGATCCCCATAATTTTCATACCCCGGATAATAGTATCCTACCCGATTTCCTTCTTGTAAAATTGATTCTATATTATCTAAAATAATTAAGCAGCGAGAGGTTCTTAAAAGTTCAATTAATTGGGAAATTTGACGGCCGGCTTCTGGCGATAAACGACCTTCGGTTTTAGGGGAGAGAAATTGAATTAAATCGCTTAAAATTTCGGTTAAGGGCGGTGCATTTCTGAGCGATCGCCAAATCACAAATTTAAAATCAGAATGGATTTTTTGAGTTAATTTCACCGATAAGGAAGTTTTGCCCATGCCCCCCATTCCTAAGATGGCGATGACTCGACAATCTTCGTCTAAAATCCACTGTTCCAGTTGAGCGAGTTCTCGAAGGCGGCCATAAAACTGAGAGACATCTGGAGCCTCTCCCCAGTCCACCCCGGAGGCGGTTAAGGAATTGGGGGGGGCGGGGGTCGGAGTCGGGTCGGGAGGAGCATTGGGGGAGGAATTGGGGGAGGGAAGACGTTCAATGACGCTGCGAAAATTCTTTTTCCCGACTCTTTCCCCTAACTCATCCGATAATAATTTCCATAATTTTGGGCCCACATCCTGCTTGAGATATTCGGGAGTGCAGCGATATTCTAAAGCAATTTCATGATATTTTTGACAGTACCAAGTCCCTTGAAGAACGGCGGTTTGTGCGTCAGTCAAGTGTTTTCCGGTTTTTTTAAAAACCAATGTATCGGTAATTGCCAGTACCTGTTCAAAGTTCATCATCCCGCCTGTTGATGCAACCGATGTTTATTTTTGCTGTGTATCTTGCACCTTTCCATACCGTCGCAGAAATTGTAACAGAAACCGGTCATATTAGCACTCCGGCTGGGATATTCTCAAGGTCAGAATTTGGTTTTTTGTGGAGAAGATATTATATCTGGGGGTAGGACTGAACCTGGAAACCAGGTCTTTTTTGAGAATTTATAAGCTTAAATACAATTAAAGCCAGCCTAAGTGTGAAAGCTGACTTCTAATGATTAAATTTAGATTTTGATCGGGGAAATTTTTTGATTAAACACCTGCACATAGACAAAATTTTAAAAATTGGATTTAAGATATTTTCTCAAAATGGTTTAACCCGCAGGAAATTACGCCGCCAGCGAAATCGAGATATCAAGGGTTTCATCAACCGAAGATGGGGAAGAATCCTGATAGGAATACATAACAGGTTTTGCTTCCATCATGCTCCCAAACCGTTCTAACCAATCAAAAATTCGATCAAGTTGTTCGAGTGTAACTAATCCATACTGCCATAGGATCATGGGTAACTGGCCAGAATCCTGTTCCGGGTGGCGTAGAGCCGTAGCAATTGAAGATGCGGGGATCGCTAACTCCCAGCGTAAAAATTGAATCAATTGTGCTTGTTTGGGTGAAATCATTTTGAGGTTCCTCGAAAGGGGACATAAAAAAAGTTAGATTAAAGTAGAAATTAGATTCTACAGTATTAATCTTACTAGAAATCTAGGACAACTCAGTGACAGATATCCGGTTAATTTTGTGATTTAATCAAGTTAATTATGTGATCATCATCACAAAGTAACCCCTGATCCTAATCCATCTCTACCCAATTTTATTTTGGCGTTTGAATGGGGATGATCCGACTCTGGTTTGGGCAAAGATTTTGGTTTTATCATACTTGAGGGATAGAAATTTGAGTTTCTTAGCTGAACGTATTTAACAAAATTTGATTCGTTAAAAAAATATTAAAAATTTCCGAATTTGATTAATGGTTTAAATCTAGCTTTGATCGGACAGGACTTATGCAACAAGGACGCTATAACAAATAAGGCGATAGGTGTCCGGCACCCTACGGGATGGTGCTGATCAGAAGATAATCAATCTGTGTTTAAAGCCTTTTTAGATTATTTGTTATAATTAGTGGTGATTATGGAACCCGCCCCTACGGATTTATGTTAGATTTAACAAAATTGGCTCAACAAATGCAAGGCATGAGCCAACATATTAATCGAGAAGCTGAAGCATCCCGCAAACGCATTGAAATCGCTTTAGAGTTAATCGAAAAAGCCAAGTTAAATGATGATCAATTAATGCGGAATTATGAAGAATTTAAACCGAGACTCATCTTTAAACCCGCAACTCCGTTAGAACCTTTAAGTTATTGTCCTGAAATTATTTCACCTCCTGCCGCCCATACGGTTTTTGCCACGGATGGTTCCCAAATTGCGCCGAGTGCCCATGAAATTGCCTATTGTTATTTAATTAATGTGGGGCGAGTCATTTTGCATTATGGTCAAAGTCGGCATCCAATTTTAGATAGTATTCCTGAAATTTATTATCGTCCTGAAGACTTATATTTATCCCGACAATGGGGAATTAAAACCGAAGAATGGATGGGCTATCGTCGGGCGGTATCGGAAGCGATTATTTTAGCAGAATCAGGAAATCAATTATTAGAAATTGCACCGAATCAACAGTTAACAGTTCCCACTTTAGCCTTAGTAGATGGTTCCCTCGTCTATTGGTTTTTAGAGCAATTACCTTCAGAAGCCAGGGATTTAATTTTATTACCAATTTTAGAATCTTGGGAACAGTTACGGTTAGCGGGTATTCCGTTAATTGGGTATGTGAGTGCCTCTCGGAGTAGTGAAAGTTTATCGTTTTTACGCTTAGAATCCTGTCCCTTTGATCAGCCCAATTGTTTACAATATTGTCCGGGGATAGGGGGAATTATTTCAACAGGAGCCGAGAAAAAAGCCCCTTGTCAAGTGTTTGAACCCTTACGAGATACGGTATTATGGGAATCCCAATTAAAACCCGGTCAACGCAGTCCTTTCTGGCGTTCTAATTCATCAATTTTAGAGTTATATGAACATCATCAAATCTATTTTTGTTATGTGAATATGGGCAGTGAAATTGCTCGTTTAGAACTTCCGGCTTGGGTGGTGGAAAATACCGACCAATTGGAGTTAGCATTGGGAATGGTGATGGCGCAAGTTCAAAAGGGATATGGTTATCCGGTGGTATTAGCAGAAGCCCATAATCAAGCGGTGGTAAAAGGTGGCGATCGCACTCGATTTTTTACGATGTTAGAACAACAAATGATTAAAGCCGGATTAAAAAATGTGGGGATTTCCTATAAGGAAGCGAGAAAACGGGGGAGTATTGCATAAAATTAGAAAATTCACTATTTTAAAGACAGTAAAGTATTCTTAATTAACCTTCTGAGTTGAAAAATAGGTGCTAATAATTGATGGCGTTCTAAAGGATTAGGATTGAGAGAACTGGTACTTGCTAGTTGCCAAGCTAAAGAAGGAGATGCCATCACGGTCGAAACTTCTGGGTTATGGGATCTAAAAAAGTTCATAAAGCCATCAAAATACATCGGCCCACCCCTTGGATCGCCGGGCGATCGTTCTGCACCTTCAGCAATTAATTGAACCAAACGGGGAATTACCCGACGATGATAAGCACAGCAATGGGTCAACATAATTTTATCTTTAGGATCAGCTTTGACAAAATAGGTTGAAGCCTTTTTGAGATTTTGATCATGACCTAAGTAAGCAAAATCCCACTCTGTTACAGCTAATTCTTGTAAAATAGCCTCTTGATTTTTCAGAAAATAACGACTCAAGTTACAATCTTCTTGCAAAATTAAAACTTTCTCTAATCCATCTTCTAAGGCTTGATTTAAAATTGTGTATTGACTCATTACACATCCTCTCACACTCACTTTAGGAAATCCAGCAGCTTCTGTAAATCTCAAACCGGGAAACCAAATCACTTTTTCCGTGTTCAAGTTTAGGCGACGGATCTGATCTTCCATACTTTTAATCCGTTCAATTCGTTCCGGTAAAAAAACAATATAGATTCGATCAAAGTATTCAGATAGGTTCATAAATTTTAGTTAAAGAGAAATTTGATAGGATTAATAGGTGCTTTTACCCTTTAATTATATAGCAACCCCACGGAAATAAAATGTTGTTTATTATAATTTTCGGATAGGGTTTAGACAAGAATATAAAATCCCACTGTTGAATATTCTAAATCTCCCCTACCCCAAACAATTAATACTGGGTTCCGGTCTTCCGATAATGAACCGCCGTCACCCCATCTGGATTCAATAC
>DATNRE010000081.1:0-14994 GCA_036703685.1 Candidatus Obscuribacterales bacterium | reverse complement strand
GGTCAAACTAAAAAACAAATATCTGTCAGCGACGCTAACTGGAAACGGTTAGGACAGATAGCCTTTAGCAAAATAACCTTAATTAGACGTTTAAATGGTTTAATTATTGCTTGTTAAAGAAATATAAAGCCGTCCTCCGCTTCGCTAAAGTACGGGGTTTCTACCCAAAAATTCCATGAAGCAGATACTCAATGCTAAATAAAATTACTACAGCTATTCAAAAGAGAATTAAACCCGAACAGCTTAAGATTCTGACCAATATTGGTTGGCTCCTGAGCGAAAGAGTATTCCGCATGATCATGGGGTTTTTCCTCTTGGCTTGGACGGCTCGTTATTTGGGAGCTAATCAGTTTGGGGAATTAAATTATGCGATCGCCTTTGGGGCAATCTTTCTGCCTCTATTTCAACTGGCTTCTGATCAAATTATTTTCAGGGATTTAGTCAGAACTCCCAACCTCAAAGACGATATTCTGGGGACGGGTTTTCTACTTAAATTTTTGATTGGAATTATCGTTTTTAGCCTGGCATCGGGATCAATTATTTTCTTACAACCAAATGAACCTCTAACCATTAATTTAGTTATTATTATCTCGATTCCCTCCCTATTCGGAGGAATATCAATTATTGAAGCCTGGTTTCAATCCCAGGTTGAATTAAAGTATACAATCTGGTCAAGAAATATTGTTTTTGCTTTCGTTACCTTAATTAGAATTTTCTTATTACAAAATCAAGCCCATCTTATGGCTTTTGCCTGGCTAGTTGTGATTGAAAGTGCTGCCAATGCCATCGGATTTATTGTGATTTATCGGCTAACCGGAAAAAATATTTTAGCCTGGCGAGGCAATTGGAAGCGGGCAAAAAAGTTAATGAAAATCAGTTGGCCCTTGATTTTATCGAGTTTAGCTATCACCATTTATGTACGCATTGATCAAGTCATGTTAGGGCAACTAACAAATTCGGAACAGGTGGGGCTTTACTCCGCTGCTGTGCGCCTTTCTGAAATCTGGCCTTTCGCTTCAACCGCCATTGTTAAATCCATTGCCCCTTCAATTATTGCAGCTAAAAATGACAGCGAAGAACTCTATTATAAAAAATTACAACGGTTAGCAACCTCTCAAGCCCTATTGGTTTATTGTATTGCTATCCCCATGACATTTTTATCCACCCCGTTTGTCGTTTTTGTATTTGGTAAAGAATATGCGGCCGCCGGAGGGGTGCTGGCAATTCATATTTGGTCTTCAATGTTCGGTTTTCTCGGTTACGTCAAAGATATTTGGATCACAACAGAAGAATTAACCGTATTTGCTTTGATTTTTAGTTCGGCGGGTGCTGCCATGAATGTGATATTAAATTTTTGGTTAATTCCCAAGTATCAAGGTATAGGTGCTGCCATTGCCACGGTTATTTCTTATGGATTTGCTGACTATGTAATGTGCTTTCTTTATCCACCAGCTCGAAAGTTTGGTAAAATTATGACACAAGCAATGACGTTAAATTTGATCAAATTTAATGTAAAATAATTCTTGGGGTATCTACAGAAAACTCAATCATCTAGGGATAGATTACGTTTGGAGTTTTTGATATAATTTTACCTATCGCTATTCTCAAACATTCGTGAACGCTAGAATATGATTGTGAGCGAAGCGGGGGAGCATTGATTATTGGGCAATTGGTATTATTCACAACATTATTATTCTCAGGAGATAGGATTTTGGAAACCCTGCCACTAGTAAGTATCCTGATTAACAACTATAACTATGGACATTTTCTCGCTGACGCGATTGATAGTGCTTTAAATCAGACCTATCCTCATATAGAAGTGGTAGTTGTTGATGATGGATCTTCCGATAATTCACGAGAAATTATTGCCCGGTATACGGATAGAATTAAACCCATTTTAAAATCTAATGGCGGTCAAGCTTCTGCCTTTAATGCCGGGTTTAAAGCCAGCCAAGGAGACTTAATTTGCTTCTTAGATTCTGATGATATTTTTCTTCTCGATAAAATCGAAAAAATTGCCTATATTTTCAACCAATACCCTGATATTGGCTGGTGTTTCCATCTACTCAAATTATTTGATAATGAAACAGGATCTGAACTTCAAGACCGTTACTTTCCCTCAGAAGTACAAGGAAAATCGGATGTTTATGATGTCAGATCCAGTATTCAACAAGGTCGCTTAACGGGTTTAATACCTTGCTTGCCAGCCACATCAGGACTGTGCTTTAGACGTTCATTATTAGCACAAATTTTACCAATGCCTGAAGCTGAGAGTGTATCTATTAGTGATAGTTATATCAAATATATTGCATTGGCTTTAAGCCCAGGGTTTTGTTTACTTGAAAAGTTGGGATTACAAAGAATTCATCAAAACAATATCTACACCTTAAGTAGTCATAATTCTGATTTATCGGTTAAACTTCAGGTTGTGACTGCATATTGGATGAAAACCAATTTCCCAATGCTTCATAAATATACAAACACAATGTTAGCTTGTGGGATCTACTTGGCTTGGAACGAAAAAGTTAAAGATGAGATTTGCAATTACTATATCAACGCTTATTTATCATCGATTTCACCTTGGCAAATTGCAAAAATTTATGCTAGAGCAATTTACTATTTTTTAAAACAATGAACCCAAAGTTAGATTTTTTTGAGAGAAGATTTACAATTTTTGGGATGATGTTTCTGACGGGAATTTTTCGCCTAGCCAGCTTCTACACTAGCCCTGATTCTCTGAATGACTCGGTTCCCATGTACAATCCACTCGATAAAGTTTCCTCCCTTTTTCAGCAGTTTATTTATATCACTTCATTCCTTTTGCTCTTAGCTAGAGGACAAAGTACAGTGCGCACCCTGATCCGAGATCCTACGCTTTGGATGCTAATTATATACACCTTTTTGTCGTTTTTGTGGTCTGATTTTCCGTCTCTCTCCAAACGCAAAGGGATTACAACGATCCAAACCAGTTATTTTGGACTCTATATTGCTTCCCGTTTTACCCTAAAACAACAGTTGCAAATGTTGTGCTGGGCTTTTGGAATTATTACGGTTTTTTCGTTGTTATTTTCTCTCGCCTTTCGGGGTGTGGCGGTGGAAACAGGTGCCAATGCGGGGTCTTGGCGGGGGCCCTTTACTCAGAAGAATCTATTGGCTCGACTGATGGTTTTAGCGGCGATTATTTTTATTTTAATTGCCCTAGATAAGCCTAAACATTATAGATGGGTTTGGGCTTTATTTGGAAATGCGGTGCTGATGATTCTATTAACAGGATCGAAAACGGCTCTATTATTATTATTAACAATCCTAATGCTTTTGCCTTTGTATAACCTGCTCCGAAAGAAAGATACGATCTTGATTCCGGTTCTGGTTTCGGCGGTTTTAATTGGGGGAAGCTCTTTAATTTTTATTACGGAGAATTGGTTAAATCTTTTAGCGGCTCTCGGTCGAGATCCCACCTTAAGTGGCCGCACAACGCTGTGGGAACTTGCGATCGAACTAATCAAGCAACGATATTGGTTAGGCTATGGATATCAAGGATTTTGGGTAGCAGGAGGAGCCTGCGAAGTCATCTGGAGGCATGAAGGGTATAAACCGCCCCATGCCCATAATGGCTTTGTGAATATGTCTCTTGATTTAGGGGTTTTGGGTTTAATCATATTTTTAACCATAATTGTTGTCACCTATGCTCGCGGTATTATTTGGTTGCGCGCTGGCAACACTTGGGCTGAACTCTGGCCAGTTTGCTATGTCACCTTCTTTTTCATGTACAATCATACTGAAAGTACAATTATCGAGCATAACTCAATCTTTTGGGCTTTATTAGTGTCCGTTTCTCTGTCAATGAAACGAGTTAGACCCACAAGAAATCTGCCCCTTCCGCCCGATGTCCACTTAGTTGATAAAAAAGTCAAGCAGAACTCAGAATAATCATCTTTGGGTTTTGTGTATTGATATTGATTAATCATTAATTGATTCACAACCATGACAGATATTGCAATTTTTTTAATGGATTTAGGCGGCGGTGGCGCTGAACGAGTGATGATCAACTTAGCTCAAGGTTTTGTTGAAAATCAACTCAGCGTTGATCTGGTTTTAGTCCAAGCAAAAGGCCCTTATCTTGCCCAACTTCCTGAAGGAATTAACGTCATTACCTTAAATTCTTCCCGATTACTTTTAAGTATTCCTAAGCTAATTCAATATCTCAAAAAAAAGCAACCTAAATTTTTACTTTCTGCCCTAGATGATACTAATTTTGTTGCTATTTTAGCCGGAAAAATTGCAGGAAATTCAACCCAAGTAGCGGTAACAGTACATAATAATCTTTCTCGGGAATCCCGAAACTCACCCCAACTCAAACGACGTTTAACCCCGACCCTTGTAGGTTGGTTTTATCCATCGGCGGACTATGTGATTGGCGTTTCAAAGGGAGTAACTGATAACCTAATTACCTTGGGATCTCCTCCAGAAAAAACCCACTCCATTTATAACCCAATTGTGAGTGCCCAATTATTAGAAAAACTCCAAGAACCCGTTAACCATCCTTGGTTTGCTCCGGGTCAACCGCCGGTTATTTTAGGTGTAGGGCGTCTGAATCCTCAAAAGGATTTTGCCACTTTAATTCGAGCTTTTTCTCAAGTCCAAAAACAGTACAAAGCCCGACTAATGATTTTGGGAGAAGGAAAAGAACAGACGGCTTTAACAACTTTAGTAGAAGACTTGGACTTAACAGAAAATGTTGCCTTTCCTGGGTTTGTCGATAATCCCTATTCCTATATGGCGCGGGCTGGGGTGCTGGTCTTATCCTCCGCTTGGGAAGGGTTTGGGAATGTTTTAGTAGAATCTATGGTAGCAGGAACTCCCGTGGTTTCTACGGATTGTGAAAGCGGCCCCGGTGAGATTTTAGCCCAGGGACAATATGGCAAGTTAGTTCCCGTTGGCGATAGTCAGGCGATGGCGGCGGCGATTGTCGCTACCCTCACAGAACCTACAAATCCTGAACGCCTAAAACAACGGGCGATGGAGTTTTCCTTAGAAAATTCTGTTAACCAATACCTGCAGATTTTACGGATGGATTAAGTTGTTAAATGATTTAACATCTGTGGAAACCATGATAAGATATTCTTAATTTTGAATCCTCTAGGTGTATCCACAACAGATAAACTTAAAATGGGTTGATCGGGTTCGCTAAAATTGCACTCCAGTTCTGTTAGGACAATTTAAGATGATCGTGTTTATTATTCCTGTCAAGAGTCAAAAAGTTGCCACCTCTTGGCCCGATTTGTGTAAACTGTTTGATCGGTCTTTGCGTGCGGTTTGTAACCAAACTTCACCGGATTTTAAAGTAATTGTGGTTTGTAATGAAAAACCTACCACATCCTTTGAACATCCCAACGTTGAATATTTGTGCGTTGATTTTCCGCCTCCGGGGGAAGGATATGGTGTAAAAGTGGATGACCGAGCCAAAAGAGTTGTGGCTGGACTATTTGCGGTTAAACACCTCCAACCCTCCCATGTGATGTCTGTGGATGCGGATGATTGTATTAGTAAAAATATTGCTGAATTTGTCAATAAAAATCCCGAAAAAAATGGTTGGTATGTTGACCAGGGCTATGAATATGATGAAGGCAGTTCTAAAATAGCGGTTAAAAAAGAAGGGTTTTATCGCATTTGTGGAACTTGTAATATTGTTAATTATCGCCTGTTTACATTGCCTCCAGAAATGATGCAATATGAGCAATTAACCGGGTATGATCGATTTTTAGGAGGTCATCCTTTAGCCAAGGGAGATTTAGCAGACAGGGGCACTCCTCTGGAAGCCTTACCTTTTCCTGGGGTTGTGTTTGTCCGAGATCAAGCCGGGGAAAGTGTATCGATGCAGGAATCATTTTTGGAGAAATGGAAACGCAACCCCAAGGAAACATTAAGAGGGGTGAAAAAAAGACTGATGGCACCTTTTAATGAACAGGTTTTAACCGATGAAATTCGAGAAGAATTTGGATTATACGCTTTGAATCGTTAACCTTTGATTTATTTTAGGAATCTGTCATGTTAGTGTTTATCATTCCTTTAAAGAGTTCAAAACTTTCTAGTTCTTGGGAACGGGTTTGTCAGTTATTAGAACGGACTCTTAAATCCGTTTGTAATCAAACTTCATCTAATCTTGAAGTGATTATTGTTTGTCATGAAAAACCGGAATTATCTTTTTCTGACCCTAGAATTAGTTGTTTAAGTGTAGATTTACCGCTTCCGGGTGATGATTATATTAGTAAAGAAAAAGATAAAATGTGTAAAATGCTGCTGGGAATGATTGAAGCAGCCAAGAGAAATCCTTCCCATCTTATGTTTGTGGATGCGGATGATTGTGTGAGTAACCGTTTAGTTGAATTTGTCGATCAAAATATTGATCAAAATGGTTGGTTTATTGGCAAAGGGTACGAATACCGAGAAGATATTCGCCAACTTAAATATAGAAATAAGGATCTACATTTGAGAACCAATACTAGCCATATTATTAGAATGGATTTACTCAAACCGGATTTAACTATTCCTTTAGAGGAAGTTAGACGGGATAATTTTATTTTATACCATCGAGATACGGCGGATATCTTAAAACGTCGCGGCACTCCCCTGGCAGAATTACCCTTTCCCGGGATGGTTTATATTACCGATAATGGGGAAAATATGTGGTGGAGTCAAGCTCAAATTTCCGAATCTCAAAAAGGGTTTGACTTAAAAAATCAGGTACAATCCTATCTGAAAAAAGTGTATCAACAATTGATTACCCGTCCTTTAACTCCCGAGATTCAACAAGAGTTTTACTTGTATTAAAGTCATCAAGATGATTCAATCCTAGAAATAATGTTAGAAGATTACAAAGCAGATATTGATCGATATGTGATCACTCAAGGTGGATCTTGGATCTATCTTGTATTGACGAAACAAGGATTATGGGCTTTAGCGGAATATCGCTTTAGTCATTGGGTGAGAACAGAAGTTCAGATCCCTATTATTAAACAAATTCTCAAAACCTTGGGCTTTATTTGGCACAAAATTATTGAGATTATAGCGGGGATTGATATTCCGTCTAAAACCCAAATTGGCAAAGGGTTTTATATTGGTCATTTTGGTGGCATTATTATTAACCAGGATGTGAAAATTGGGGAAAATTGTAATATTAGTCAGGGGGTAACAATTGGAGTTGGAGGTCGAGGGGAAAAATCCGGTTGTCCTGTAATTGGCGATCGCGTTTTTATTGGGCCTGGAGCTAAAATTTTTGGTAAAATTAAAATTGGGAACGATGTGGCAATAGGAGCTAATGCAGTCGTAACTAAAGATTTGCCCGATAATGCGGTAGCCGTGGGAATTCCTGCTAGAGTTGTTAACTATCAAGGTTCAAAGGATTTTATCCTATACAGAGATTCTATTAGCTGTTAGGATTGGGATACAATATTTTGTGTTTAAAAAATCAGTATTAGGGGTGTAAATTTTACAATAACGCGAAATAATTAGGGGGGAAAAGGGAACATTAAGCCTATGGAATTATCCCATTAACGGATAGTCTATCTTAACAGTTGCATCTACTTGTTCAACTTGAAACCCATTTCTATAGGAAGTAAAAACATGAATATTAGTATTGGCATATTAGCTTACAATGAAGCTGATGCTATTCCTAAAATGCTCAATTCTTTATTTGAACAAAGTTTATTCACTCAGCCCCAGCCGGATCTGAATATTGAAATTTGTATTATTCCGAATGCCTGTACAGATCAAACAGCCAGCATTGCTGCCACAACCTTAGAAAATCTAGTTAAGCCCGATCTTCACACCCACGTTAAATGGTCTATTTATGAAATAGAACGCCCCGGAAAATCCAATGCTTGGAATGAATTTGTCCATCGTTTTTCTAATCCCAATGCAGACTATTTATTTATGATGGATGCTGATATTATTATTCTCAATCCCCAAACCTTGACCTCCATGCTGCAACTGTTAGAAACCAGTTCAGAAACCTGGATAGCCATGGATAAACCCATCAAAGATGTTAGCTTAAAAACCAGTAAAAATCCGTTAGAATTTCTTTCAGAAAAAGTATCTAGTCTATCTGGAAATAAAGCAAGTGAAGGTAAACCTTCCTGGTTGTGTGGTCAACTTTACCTAGCCCGCGCTCATATTCTCCGTCGGATTTGGCTACCTACCACTATGCCCACTCAAGATAGTTTTTTATATAGTATGATTACCACAAATGGCTTTCAAGAAGCAGAAAATCCAGAGCGGGTAATTCAAGCCCCATCAGCTTCCCATATCTTTGAAGCCTATACCAGTATTCCCAGTTTACTCCGCCATCAAAAATGGTTAATGATCGGACAAATCGTCGGTCAATTAGTTTCTAAGTTCTTCTTAAATCATGCAGATCAAGAGGATATTGGGACAATGATTAAAAACAAAAATGCAGAAAATCCTTTGTGGCTTGATGAAATGGTGCAAACGATGATTGCTGATAAGGGTTGGTGGTTAATTCCTAATGATATTTTAACGCGACGGTTTGAAAGTTTGACCCATAAATCTTTTCTCAAGGCACTATTATTTTTTCCCTTAGCTTGTGTTGCTTTTGCGGTTGATTTATGGGTCGCATTTCAAGTAAATTCGGCACTTCATAAAGGAGATGGCTTGGGTCATTGGAAGAAAAGTACATAGGAATAGGTTGTAAACCTCAAAATTGGAGTTAGGATAGGGTGTAGGAAATCGAATATTAGATACACTAAGGGTAATTCATGAATTGCCCTTAATGTAAGGGTTGTCATTGCTCTCTCTATATTATGAACATTATTAGAAATTGGCGATTCAAACCTAAGCAATTAATTTTAGCTATTATCACGTTTTTGAGTATTATTTTTATTCAAAATATTTTAACCTTTTCTGGAGAACAGCAACAATGTTTACCCGCGCCTAATTTTTCAATCTTTAAAACATCTACGGGGGAAAATTATCAATGGACTAACCTGAGAATGGGGGGAGGCGGGTTTGTGACCGGAATCGTAATTCATCCGAACCATGCTAATTTAATTTATGCGAGAACTGATGTAGGGGGTTTATATCGTTGGCAACCGGAAAAACAAACTTGGCTACAACTGATTCAATCTGATAGTGTACCGAAAAAAGTCCCCTTAAATATTGAAAGTGTTGCTATTGATCCCCAAAATCCTAATATTATTTATACCGCCATAGGAGCCTATACCCAATCAGAGAAAAAACCAAAACCCGGTATACTTTTAAAATCAGAAAATCAAGGACAATCTTGGCAGATTCTTAACCTAACTTTACCCATGGGAGGGAATGAATTTTGGCGCTGGACGGGAGAACGTTTAGCGGTTGATCCGAATAACAGTAATATTGTTTATTTTGGTTCCCGTTTAAATGGACTATGGTTGAGTCAAAATGGCGGAGAATCTTGGAATCAAATTAACCCTAAACAAGTCCCGATCGGTGAAACACACCCGGAAACCAATCAAAAAGCTGGGGTGAGTTTTGTAACTTTTGACCCAACATCTGAAACCCTGGAGGGAAAAACAAAAATCATCTATGTGGGAGTCGCAGGAACAGGAATTTATCGCAGCCAAAATTCCGGTCAAACCTGGGAATTATTAAAGCATAATTTTGATGTTAAATTAGTCCCTCAACAGGGCGTTGTCAATAGTAAAGGCGAACTAATTGTCACTTTCTACCATAGTCAAAAACAACCCCAGGGCAAGGTACTTAAATATACGAATAATACTTGGGAAGATATTACACCAAAATCAGAAATAAACTATGCTCCCGTAGCGGTAGATCCCCAAAAACCCGATACTATTTTTGTCAGTAGTTATCCCATGACCCCCGATACCATCTATCGTTCAACCGATGGGGGAAAACAGTGGACAACCTTAAAAAATAAGTTAAATAAAATTTCTTGGTGGCCTGATTGGAGTTTTTATACTTTAATTGGGGCGATCGCAATTTCCCCGCAAAATTCCGATCAAGTTTGGTTAACTAATGGCATCGGAATTTGGCAAACCAAAGACGGATCAAAAGATCAAATTACTTGGTCAGCCGTGGTCAATGGCATTGAAGAAACCGTCGCTTTTGATGCGGTGAGTCTTCCGGGGAATCAGGATATAATTACAGCGATCGCGGATTTTGATGGATTTCGCCATGGGTCTTTTTGTGAAATTCCTAAAACCTCCCATGGTCAAGGAGGATTCAATACCACCACCCAATTAGCCTATAGTTTTAACCATCCTAATTTTGTGGTTTCCGTAGGCGCAAATCATCACGAACCCGATAAAATCAGGGCGGGATTTTCTCAAGACTATGGAAAAACTTGGCAACAATTTGACTCAATTAAAACTAAAACCCATCCATCTGAATTAGTCTTTGGCAATGTAGCTGTTTCTGCCACAAATCCCGATCATATTGTTTGGCAACCCACCCAGGATCAGCCCCCCTACTACACAAAAGATCGGGGGAAAACCTGGAATAAAATTGATTTTTTTGCACAAGAAACCATCGGAGGAGGTGCCCATACCCATCTCTGGAACCGACAACAAATATTAGCGGCGGACTCCGTACAAGCTGATACTTTTTATCTGTATCATCACCGTCAAGGGTATTTTCTCCGCAGCCAAAATGGGGGAGAAACCTGGGAAATTGCCAATCAAAACTTACCTGGTGGTATCTGGAATGGGGCTAACGTCAAAACCGCTCCCGGAATTGCGGGGGAAGTCTGGGTAAGTCTCAACGAAAAAGGACTCTATCGCTCCCGTGACTTTGGACAAAATTTTAGTCCCCTAGCTGGGGTTGAGGAAGCCCGGGTATTAACCTTTGGTAAAGCCGCCCCCGGGGCGAACTATCCCACCGTGTTTATTCATGGACGCATCAACGGTGAAGGCGGTATTTTCCGTTCCATTGATGCGGGTCAAACTTGGGTTAGAATTGCCGAATATCCCATGGGTACTTTTGCTGACCCGATGGTGATTGTCGGGGATATGAACAATTTTGGCCGGGTGTTTGTCGGAACTTCGGGAAATGGATTTGTTTATGGCCAACAATCACCCTAATTTGATATTTCTGCCTCGAATAACGCACAATGACTTTATGGTGACACCGATTAAATTGTGTCAAAATCGAAGTCATGCTAATCTACACAACCCCGACATTCGACGCACAAGCGAAACAGCAAGGCATCCAGAGTCAAGTGGCAGAATTACTCGTCACCCTCAAGACTCAAGGGACAGTGGCGGTACAGGCGCTGTTTGAGTGGAATTATCCCTACTTAAAACGACCCGTGCGCAACTTGCGTTTGCTAGGAAAAATTCTCTGGGTGAATAATGACCCGATTTTATGTTTATTGGCCGTTTTTCCCCGGGGAGGGAATGAGTATGAGGCATTTCTGAGAAATCCCGATGACTATGGTATCAGTCATTTAGATTCGTTAATTGATCCCAAAGAATTAGAAAATAGTATTAATGCTCAACGGGAAGAACAAAAATCCTTTCCCCGTCGCCCCAGTTTGCCCGAAGATTTACGTCAAATTTGGTTAAAAGGGCCAGATTGGATTAAAAATACCACCGATGCGGTGATTTGTGAAAGTGAAATTTGGGTCACACAATTTAAACAACCCGACACTCAACTACAATGGCGAACTTATTATGACATTGTGGATAGTTTGGTGGAGAAAAAGTCGGGAATTGAAATTACACTCACTGACTTTTTAGGGATTGAAATTGCCGGGCAACCGGAGCAAAATCGCTATATTATTTATAGTTGGATTCTCACCTCCGATACTCCCAACCGCAGCGTTTTATTTTTACTTTCTACCTTTGATCATTATCCCAACTCCCAGGATATTTTAGAAGTTGGTCAAATCACCCGTTTGTTTAATTCTACTTCGGAAGAAACCTCAGAAAACCCTAATCAAAGTAATATTTTAACCCAGGAATTAACCTTAGAAGATTTAGCCCGCTATACCCGCCGTTCCTATCCCGATTATTTATTAGGAGATTCGGAAATCTGGTTAGAAATTGAGCAGGAATTTGGAATTAATTGGGCGTTATCCATGGAGGAAGAAAAAATTCTCCATGAATTATCTACCCCGGAAATTAGCAATAGTTCCCTGCCAGTTTTTATTAATGGACGGGCAGGCAGTGGTAAATCAACTATGTTATTTTATCTGTTTGCCGATTATTGTTATCGATATCAAAAATATTATTTACAACATCGTCAACGCTTAAACTCAGTTCCCCATCCTTTGTTTTTAACCTATAATGAACAACTATTAGGAAAAGCCAAAGAAGGAGTAAAAAAACTCCTCAAAAGTCACCACAAATTTTTATTAGAAACTGATGGACAGGGAAATAAACCCTCTATTGATATTTGTTTTAAATCGTTTCAGCAATTTTTATTGAGTTTACTTCCTCCCGAAGAAAGTGATAAATTTGATCCCGATAAATATATTAGTTTCCATGATTTTAGGCAACGGTGTAGCCGTCGCTATAGTCGTTATTCCCCGGAACTCTGTTGGCATATTATTAGAACTTTTATCAAAGGTTATACCCTGAATGGACAAAATGAAGGGTATATGACCCCCGATGATTATGAAGAAATTCCCCGACGAGAACGCAGTTTATCCTTAGATATTTTTCAAGCTATTTATCGGCAAGTTTGGCCTTGGTATTATCAATTAACCACCCGCGAAGGCTATTGGGATGATCAAGATTTAATTAGAAAAGTATTACAAGTTAGTGGGGATAATTTACCCGTTTATACCGCTATTTTCTGTGATGAAGCTCAGGATTTTACTAGTTTAGAACTGCGCTTAATTATGCAGTTATCTATCTTTTCCCATTGTGATTTATACCCCCCGGTTTGGTGTTTACCCTTTGCTTTTGCAGGTGATCCGTTTCAGACTTTAAACCCCACGGGATTTCGCTGGGAAAGCGTCAAGGCGACCTTTTTTGATCAAGTCATTGCCGCCCTTGACCCGACGCGAAAACTGAATTTAACCATGACGTTTTATGAGCTTGAATCTAATTATAGATCAAGTCCTTCTATTGTCAAAGTTACGAATTTAATTCATCTATGGCGACATATTTTATTTAAAATTCAAGAGTTAAGACCCCAGGAGTCTTGGCAATCTTATCTGGAGTCTCCCACCCCGCAAAAGTTTATCTTTGACCAAAATAATTTTTCCGCCGACTCCCTCAAACAACATATTGAAAAATCCCCGATTTTTATTGTTCCCTGTGAAGCGGGGGGAGAGTTAGATTATATTCGACGAGATGAATTTTTATCCCCTTTATTTCCCGATGCGACGGAAGAACATCCTCCTAAGAATATTTTAAGTGCTATTCAAGCCAAAGGATTAGAATTTCCCTTGGTAATTTTATATAAATTTGGGGATCAATTTGCGAAGGAATTTAATCGAAAACCGTTAATTGATTATGTTCAAGGGACGGGAAATCATCCATTAGAATTAGAATACTTTTTTAATAAACTTTATGTTGCAGCTAGTCGCGGAATGTCGGATTTAGTCATTATTGATACGGAAATTGGCGATCGCTGTTTATGGCAATATGCAACCGTTGAAAGATTAGTCGAAACCTCATCATTCAACTATCATAAATATTGGTTAAATCAAGTTAATAAACCGGAACATTGGCAAAGCTATATTGGAGGTGTCCGTTGGGGGGATAATTTGGATGAATTACAACGGGATAACCGCGCCTCCCAAGCCCAAAAATTTGAAGAAAATGGTCGGAATCAAAAAAATGCCGCCGACCTCCGACGGGCAAAACAATTTTATCGAGAATTAGGACATTTAGAAAAAGCGGATTTATGTGAAGCCTTTGCTTTAAAATTCGATAAACGCTTTCGAGAAGCGGGGCGTTTATTCCTGAAAAGATCTCAGGAATTAGAGGCTTGGGAATGTTTCTGGGATGGAATGTGTTGGCAAGCCTTAGCCGAATGGTATCATCAATTTCCCCAGAAAAAACCCCTGGAACAACCGTTAGTTGAATTTATGGCGCAAACCTCCAAAACCTTACCCAATATTCGACAATTTACCCAATTTTTAGAGGAAGGTTTGAGTGGTCAACTGCTCAAAGAAAACCGCTTAGTTAAAGCTTGGAAATCGGCGGTACAGGATTATAGTCGTCAAGTGAGAATATTGATGCGAGAAAAAATCCTAGACCCGGAAGAATGGCAACGGTTGGGAGAGGTTTTAGAGGGATTAGATGAAGCCAAATATAATGGGGTTTTGGAATTAGCTGGAGATTGTTATTATCGAGCTAAAAACTTACGTCGGGCTGTTCGCTGTTGGCAGGAAAGCGGGGCGAATCAAAAACGAGAATATTATCTGGCTCAAGCTGAATTATCGGGATTTCCTGAAGGTTTACCCTATTTGGAAAAAGCCTTAGATTTTGAACGGATTATTGTGGAATGGGAAAAATCTGGGAAGTCAGGAAATCAACAATGGATTAAACAGTTAGATTGTTTGGGACGGGCTTTAGAGCGACAAAATCGTCTGCGGGATTGGATTAATTATTTAATTAAAATTAAACGTTGGATTGATGCGATCGCCGCGATCGAAAAATGTAGTAAACTAGAAGCCATTCTATTCAGGTTTGAACTAATTCGACAAATTTCCCGTTCTAATTTAACCCCGGAACAGGCCCGGGATTTTCGCAGTCGTTATTTAGCCTTAATTGAAAAAGCCCTATCGATCTCCAACTGGCGACAAAAGTTAGCTGTTGTTGAGGTAGGAATTGCTTTAGAAAAAATTGGAGAATTAGTCCCCACTCTTAAATTTTATGAGCGATTTATTAATAGTAATGAACCCGCTTTAAAACAGTTTGCTCAACAACGATGGTTAGCAACTAAACTCAAACAAAAAGAATATGCCTCAGTTGCCGAACCCATCCGGGCGCAGGAAATTCAACAAGATATTACGCGCCGGGC
>DATNRE010000080.1:0-5106 GCA_036703685.1 Candidatus Obscuribacterales bacterium | reverse complement strand
GGAATTTTAAATTGGTCAGAAATATCCTGCATTCCCAATTGAAATTCGCTAACAGTTCCCGTGGCTTGAACTTGTTTAAAACTATCTTCTAAATCGGCAATTAATCCCCAAGCACTCTGATAGCGTTCCTCGGGGGTTTTAGATAATAATTTCAGGACAATTTGAGAAATAATCGGAGGAATTTCCTGGTTAATTTCATGGGGAGGAACGGGCTGTTTCGCCAGATGGGCGTGGACTAATTCCATCGCATTTGTTGAGGGAAATGGAACCTGTTGAGTTAATAATTCATAGAAGGTTGCTCCCAGGGAATAAAAATCGGTGCGATAGTCCACTGACCGATTCATGCGTCCGGTTTGTTCGGGAGAAATATAGGCCAGGGTTCCTTCTAAATTTTGAGGCGGATGGAGACGTAAGGATTCCTGAGTTAATCCACTAGAAATACTAAAATCAATTAATTTAACCTGTCCGGTGGCGGGATTAAAAACAATATTAGATGGGTTAATATCTTTATGAATTAAGTTAGCTGCATGAATTTCTCGTAATCCTTGGGCAATTTTAATCCCGAGGGTTAAAAATCCTAATAGAGTAAATTTCTGAGTAGCTAACAAGATTTTTAACGATTCTCCGCCAAAATCTTCTAAGGTCATGACTAAAGTATTTTGGTAGGTTTGAAGTTCATAAACTTTAATCACACTATCTAAATTAAAGTTCCGTAGGATTTTATATTCTCGCTCATATTTTTGGATATCAGATTGAGGTGGAAATTCCCCCTGTAGCACTTTTAAAATTACGGGGGAGTGATCCTGTTCTCGGATGGCTCGATAAACAACGGAGTTAACACTCTCATAGATTTGTGCTAAAATCTGATATCCAGGTAAGGCAATCATGTTTATTTCCTTCTGCGCCGATTGGGGCTGAGTTTTTCTAAAGTTTTAGTGAACAATAATAAAGATTAAATAACAATCTTATACCCCAAAAACCCGCCTTCTTCAAGAAACCGGGTTTTTAACTTAATTCTGAATAGAAAAAACACCTGGGAGTCTGGCCGAGTTTCGACCCCAAGTGTTTTTTCTTTATTAATCTCACTCCTCACACCCCTCAAATATACACGATTATTTGGGGATGTCAAGGAAAAACTGAAAAATAAAATTTCCAGCCATGATTCAGAACGGCTCAACTCCTAGACAACAGACGGTTGAGGCTGGAATTGGAACATGGAATAGATCACATTTCGGCGAATATCGGTCATCATATCCAAGAACAATTCATAGCCCTCGCTCTTATATTCAATTAAGGGGTCTTTTTGCCCGTAACTCCGTAAACCGACGGACTCACGCAGCGCGTCCATTTGTTGTAAATGTTCCCGCCAAAGCGTATCAATTTGTTGCAGAATAAAAAAGCGTTCAGCTTCGCGCATTAACCCCGGCCGAATTTGATTAACTTGATTTTCCTTCAGATCATAGGCATTGCGTAACTGTTCATGGAGGAAGGTTTTAATTTCATCTACGGATAAATCCACCAATTGTTCGGCGGTTAAATCCGCTAACAAATAAACAAATTCCTTAGCCTTAACCACCAAATTTTCTAAATCCCATTCTTCTGAAGGTAAGTCAGGATTAATATAGGCTTCCACGATATCATCCATGGTTTGTTCCCCATATTTAATCACTTGTTCTTTCAAATCTTGCCCTTCTAAAACCCGTCGGCGTTCGGCATAAATTGCCCGCCGTTGGTTGTTCATTACTTCATCATATTCAAATACCTGTTTACGGATATCGTAATAGTAGGTTTCAACTTTTCGTTGGGCATTTTCCAGCGATCGGGTTAACAATTTAGACTCAATCGGCATATCTTCCTCAACATGAAAGGCATCCATTAATCCCGCCACCCGGTCGCCACCAAAAATCCGTAATAAATTATCCTGTAAACTCAGGAAAAACCGCGTGGAACCCGGATCACCTTGGCGTCCAGCCCGTCCCCGCAATTGGTTGTCAATGCGTCGGGACTCATGGCGTTCCGTCCCAATTACATGAAGTCCCCCCAGTTCCACCACTTCGTTATGTTCCCGTTTGGTGAAGTTTTCGTACTCGTGAACGACTAAATTATAAGCCTCCCGCAATTTCTGAATTACCGCGTCAGTGGTCGGAGCCTTTTCCGACGCCACCGCTAATAAATCCTCCGCCTGTAACTCCGGTAAACTGCGTTCTCCGTGAACTCCCACGGCAAAATCCACCGCGTCTTTGAGTTTTTGTTCCGTGGATTTGGATAATTCCGTGGGGAATAATTCGGTGGTGACTTTCCAAGTTTTAGCTTTTTTACTCTGATCAAATCCTTGGGCGGCGGGGCGACGACTTCCCACTCCTCCGACAAAGGCTAATTCCTTTTCATCATCGGGTTTAACAATTTTTGGCATAAAATACTCGCGCATTTTTAGCCGTCCCATAAACTCCGCATTTCCCCCTAAAATAATATCCGTTCCCCGTCCGGCCATGTTAGTAGAAATGGTTACGGCTCCTTTCCGTCCGGCTTGGGAAATAATTTCCGATTCCCGTTCTACGTTTTCCGGTTTAGCATTTAATAAATTATGGGGAATTTTGCGTTGTTGTAATAAATTCGAGAGAATTTCTGATTTTTCTACGCTGGTTGTGCCGACTAAAACCGGACGCCCTTCTTTATGTAAATCCGCACATTCTTCAGCAATGGAAGTCCATTTTCCTTCTTCGGTTTTATAGACCACATCGGGTAAATCTTCCCGTCCGGTAATCCGGTTGGTGGGAATAATAGTAACTTGCAACTTATAGATGCGCTCAAATTCAGATTCTTCGGTTTTTGCCGTTCCGGTCATCCCCGATAATTTCGGATATAACAGGAAGAAATTTTGATAGGTAATGGTGGCTAAGGTTTGGGTTTCCGGTTGAATATCGACCCGTTCTTTAGCTTCAATAGCTTGGTGTAAACCGTCACTCCAACGGCGTCCGGGCATCACCCGTCCGGTAAATTCATCAACGATAATCACTTCCCCATTACCGATAATATAGTTGACGTCTTTAATAAATAATTCTTTAGCTTTTAAAGCATTAAAAACAAAGTGCGCCCAAGGATCATTCGGGTCATATAAATCTTGAACTCCAAATAATTCTTCCGCCCTGGCAAATCCTTCGTCGGTCATTAAAACATTACGGCCTTTTTCATCGTCTTCATAATGTTCTTCTTTTTGCATCATTTGGGCAACTTCTGCGGCCCGCAGATATTTTTGACTAGGACGTTCCACCTGACCGGAAATAATTAAAGGCGTCCGAGCTTCATCGATTAAAACCGAGTCTACTTCATCAATAATGCAATAGTTAAACACTCTCTGCACGACTTCATCCATGGAGGTAGCCATGTTGTCCCGCAGGTAGTCAAACCCCATTTCACTGTTAGTACCGTAGGTAATATCACAGTTATAGTTTTTCTTCCGTTGGTCGGGACTCATTTCCTGCTGAATCAGCCCCACACTCAGCCCCAGGAAGCGGTGGATTTGTCCCATCCATTCCGCATCCCGTCGAGCTAGATAATCGTTGACGGTGATGACGTGAACCCCCTTTCCGGCCAAGGCGTTGAGGTAGGCTGGAAGGGTAGAAACCAGGGTTTTTCCCTCCCCGGTTTTCATCTCCGCAATTTGCCCGGTATGAAGGGTAATCCCCCCCAGGAGTTGGACGTCAAAGTGCCGCATCCCTAAAACTCGCTTTCCGGCTTCACGCACCACCGCAAAGGCTTCGGGGAGAATTTCATCTAGGATGAGGTTTTCGTCGTCTCGGTTTTTGGCTTTGGCTAATTTTTCCTTAAATTCTCCTGTCTTGGCCCGCAGTTGTTCATCCGAGAGGCTTTGAATTTCTTCCTCTAAAATGTTGATATCCGTGACAAGAGGCTGATATTTTTTAAGTTTACGCGCATTCGGATCACCTAACAGAGCTTTTAACATGGCAAGAGCAGGATATGGTTACGAAAATTTATAGAGTTTGAATAAATCATTGTTGATTCTAGCATTTTCCGGTTGCATCTGGTTCGCCTGACACCGTTGGCCCTAATTTAAGCCGGACTGTACCCGCCATAAACCCGCATAAATACCCGGCGCTTCTAAGAGGTTTTCATGGGTTCCTGATTCGACTAATTTTCCCTGTTCCATTACATAAATATAGTCGGCATTTCTAACGGTTGAAAGACGGTGAGCGATCGCAATTGTTGTCCGATTTTTAGTAATTTTTTCTAAGGATCTTTGGATGGCGGCTTCGGTTTCATTATCCACTGCCGATGTGGCTTCATCTAAGATTAAGATAGGGGGATTTTTTAAGACTGCCCGGGCGATCGCAATACGTTGTCGCTGTCCGCCAGATAATTTCTGACCCCGTTCTCCTACAATGGTCTCATATCTTTGGGGTAAATCCCGAATAAATTCATCGGCTTCGGCAATTTTTGCGGCTTCAATAATATCAGTTAAGGAGGCATCAAAAGTGCCATAGGAAATATTCTCAGCAACGGTTCCATGAAACAGAAAAACATCCTGACTGACTAACCCAATGGCTTTGCGTAAATCCTCTAATTTTAAACGGTTTAATTCAATCCCATCCAGGGTAATTACCCCGGCATTAATTTCATACAATCGCAATAATAATTTTACCAAGGTACTTTTTCCCGACCCCGTAGCACCCACAATCGCAATGGTTTTTCCGGCGGGGATTTTCAGGGATAAATCTTGAATGATTTGATTTCGATTTTGATAGGAAAAATAGATATTTTTAAATTCTATTTCTCCTCGGACGGAAGCAACGGGAAGGGCAATATCCCCCGGATGAATTTCTATCGGAGTATCTAATAAATTCATCACCCGGTTAATAGAAGCCATCGCCCGTTGATATTGATCAAAGGTATCTCCCAGGCGGGTTAAGGGCCATAATAACCGTTGGGTAATAAATACTAAAACGCTATAGGTTCCGACGGCTAAAGCCCCGGAAGTGACCTGTAAACCGCCTAATAATAAAGTTGCAATAAATCCAAATAGGATTAAACTTCTAATCACCGGAACATAGGCAGAAGATAGGGTGATTGCTCGGCGATTACTTTGGC
>DATNRE010000079.1:0-3145 GCA_036703685.1 Candidatus Obscuribacterales bacterium | reverse complement strand
AAGGCTGCATTAGCTTGTTGGGATTGGTATTCTCCAACTTTAATCACATCAGTGGATTCTGAAGCCGTCAAACTTTTTCCTTCACTGAGGTTAGAAGTCGGGTTAGATGCTGATATTGATTCAGCATGGCCCGAGGAGGTTAAGCTCAACACAGGCAGAAGAATAACTGCTGTCAGACCGCCCCAAAGTTTATGTTTCATAAAATATACTCTCAAAACTGCTGGTTATCGAGTTGAAGCTTTACCCTGGTTGATATCTCCTGAATTCGGAGCCTTGAAATCAGCTAATAAAATGCTGAAAGTTTCAATCGGTGGGTTTTAACCCAAATATCGGGTAATTCAATTCGTCAACTCACACTCGTTCCGCATTCACGTTTGTTTGGGGAACTGCAACAGACTAACATGAACTTGGAAATTTGGGGATCACTACATATCAAGGGTTTGCGGGTTTTTTCAAAAACTAAACTGTTCAGTTTCAAGGTCTAACCCTGATTGATTAAAGGATGTAGAGATTCTAAGGCCATGAAAAATTCCCCCATCACCTTTTGATTAAATTTTCTTATGGGTGTGATTAATGGCCAGCCCATCAGCCCCACGAGAACCCAAAATAATAGTGCCGAAAATTGCTTAAATATCCTTTAGATAGCTAAAGGAAAGCAAAAGATGGATTATCGGGAAGCTGGTGTTGATATTCAAGCGGGTCGGGATTTTGTCGATCAGATTCGCAACCTCGTCCAGAAAACCTATCGACCGGAAGTTCTCGGGGGACTCGGGGGGTTTGGGGGCTGTTTTGCCCTGCCTGCGGGCTATACCGAACCCGTTTTAGTATCGGGAACCGATGGAGTCGGAACCAAGTTAAAATTAGCCACGATCCTCAACCGTCACGATACCGTGGGCATTGATTTAGTTGCCATGTGTGTGAATGATGTTCTCACCTGTGGGGCGGAGCCCTTATTTTTTCTTGACTATTTAGCCACGGGAAAACTTGATCCCGAGCAATTAACTCAAGTTGTTGCCGGGGTCGCCCAAGGGTGTCAACAGGCTGGATGTAGTCTCCTGGGAGGGGAAACGGCCGAAATGCCCGGATTTTATCAACCCGGGGAATATGACATAGCGGGTTTTTGTGTGGGAATTGTGGAAAAAAGCCGAATGTTGAATGGCTCTCAAGTCCAAATCGGCGATATTGCCATTGGACTCGCTAGTAGTGGGGTGCATAGTAATGGGTTTAGTTTAGTTCGTAAAGTAGTTAGCGATATGGGATGGGACTGGAATCAATCCCCGGACACCTTGGGGGGTCAATCCATTGCCCAGGTCTGTTTAACCCCAACTCAAATTTACGTTAAACCCGTGTTAGAAGCCCTGCGCCATGGCCTAGAGATTCATGGCATGGCCCATATTACCGGAGGCGGTTTACCGGAAAACTTACCGCGCTGTCTGAGTTCGGGACAATCCATTAAGATTCATCCCGACCGTTGGCCGATTCTCCCGATTTTTAACTGGTTAGCTCAAGAGGGTGAAATTATCTCTGCGGCGATGTTTGATACTTTTAATATGGGGATCGGTTTTGTGGTTTTGGTCGCGCCCCAACAGGCTGAAAGTACAAAAGCATGGTTTCAAACCCAAGGAATTGCCGCCTATACTATCGGGGAAGTGGTATCAGGAACGGGGGATTTAATCGGATTACCTACCCATTAATTGATACAATCAAAAGCTATTGTTCAATTGTTCAATTGTTAAATTCCATCCCCTAATTAATTACCCATAATGTCAGTTGCATGGCAAATTGCCAAAACCTACGAAGATATTCTGTATCACAAAGCCGACGGGATCGCTAAAATTACGATTAACCGTCCTGAAAAACGCAATGCTTTTCGACCTAAAACGGTTTTTGAACTCTACGATGCCTTTTGTGATGCCCGAGAAGACATCAATATTGGTGTGGTTTTATTCACCGGAGCCGGCCCCCATACCGACGGGAAATATGCTTTTTGTTCCGGCGGGGATCAAAGTGTCCGGGGGGATGCCGGATATATTGATGATGCGGGTATCCCTCGATTAAACGTTTTAGATTTACAACGGTTAATCCGAAGTATGCCGAAAGTTGTGATTGCTTTGGTGGCGGGATATGCGATCGGGGGCGGTCATGTACTGCATTTAATTTGTGATTTAACCCTAGCGGCGGATAATGCAATTTTTGGTCAAACCGGGCCGAAAGTCGGAAGTTTTGATGGGGGATTTGGAGCCAGTTATTTAGCTCGAATTGTCGGTCAAAAGAAGGCCCGAGAAATTTGGTATTTGTGTCGTCAATATAATGCTCAACAGGCCCTAGATATGGGGTTAATTAATCATGTTGTTCCCGTTGAACAATTGGAATCAGAAGGAATTGAATGGGCTCAGGAAATTCTGGAGAAAAGCCCCATTGCCATTCGCTGTTTAAAAGCGGCGTTTAATGCCGATTGCGATGGCCAAGCGGGTCTACAGGAACTGGCGGGTAATGCCACTTTACTCTATTACATGACCGAGGAAGGAAGCGAGGGAAAACAGGCTTTCTTGGAGAAGCGATCGCCGAATTTCCGTCAATATCCCTGGCTTCCTTAGTCTAGGATATTATTTTTGCGGGGACTGGGAACTCCTAGCCCCCAAATTTTTCAATTAAGCTAATAAGGATTCTGCTTCCGATACTTTTTTGCTAACGTTTGCTAACAAATACATAAGTTAAGATATTCTCTCAACCAAGGCGTATCAACCAATGCACGAAGGAAAATCCCTCGCGCACCATTTAGATCCCTGTCCATGTTTAATTGAGTAGATGTCGATTTGATGATTTGCGCTCCACCCAATTTATTGACAATTTCGCCTGTCCATGACACCGTTTTAGAAGTATAGGCTTCGTTACAATCAATCACAACTTTATTATTTTCCCAAGATTTCCATTTCAGAAATTGCTTAAACTCATAATGACTTAGAGTTAGCATTTGCCTGACGGATTTGTTTCTAAGTTTACGTCTTGACTTAGAAACCATCTGTGACGTTTCAAACGTGGGAAGTAAAATTACATCAAAGTTTTCAACTAAAAACTTAGCTGTTTTACGATGCAATTCTTTAACCAAATTCCTGATTTTACAACGAAGTCTACTAGCTGCTTT
>DATNRE010000078.1:0-13513 GCA_036703685.1 Candidatus Obscuribacterales bacterium | reverse complement strand
CTCGGGAAGTTTGTCACGGTGCAGAACAGGAACCTGAAGATCTTTGGGACTTCAATTTTCAAGGTATGCCTAACTCCTATTCTAACCCCTATGATTATTTAGCAGATATAATTTTTTATAATCGCTATCCTCAACTCATCGGAAAAAAACTTAGTCCTGGGACTTCTGAAGCCAAAGAATGGTCAATCATTAGAGAGAGACTTTTTGTATCTACCTGTGGGCTTTGAAAGGGTATTCAATTGTATTTTTCCTAACTCCTGATCTCAAATTTATCCTTATTTTATTTATCTGGCTATGTCTATCAAATTTAGGAAGATTTCAACGACAATAACGGTTCTAATAATTACTATTTTAGTAAGCTCTATTAAACCTATTATCACCTCCAATTTATTACCCCCTGCTAACGCTCAAGTTCAACCTAAAATTTCTTCTAGTTTACCGGAGTATTGTGCCCCAGATAAATACAAATCCTTTTTTGAGAATTTTGTCCGGGGTCAAGATTATCAAGGAAAAGAAACCCGTTTGAATTATACCGCAGATACCATCGAAGTGCGGGAGTATGAAAATCCCAGTAATCTTATAGAAGTGCTGAGTAAAAAAGATGATGAGTTTAGTATTGATTTAAGAGATTACCGTTGGGTACAACTTGTACCTTCTGCGGTAGATAATAGTCCCTATACCCGCTTGCAAATTGACTTAATCCGTATTAATAATAATACTTTTCGAGTCAACTATATTAAAGCTCACTATGCTTATGATTCTAATAAGGAAGGAGAAGAATATTTAGATTATACCTATGGAGAACCTGGGGCTTATATTTTTGAACACCGAAATGGCTGCTGGAATCTAACCCAAAAGTTGCGATAAACATTGCTACAATATAATTATAAATAGCGATCGCACTGGCGAGACTAAGAATATGGTTATTAGTCCTGTAATATTAAACCTAGATAGGGTTCAACTTAGCGATGAACAGTTCTATCAACTCTGAAAATTATCTTTAAATAGTTATAGGGTGCCTGGGCTGGCGCTTACACACCCTATAATTAACTATTGTTGCTCATTTTGCACCTGATCGGGGGGAGTTTGTAAATTTGAATTAGGTTCAACATAGGTGGAACTATCAAAATATTGATAAGTAGTAGCAGAAATTTGACGAATAAGTTCATTCGCTTGGGGATCATCCGCTTCTCGTTGCACTAAAACCCCGACCAAATAGCGTTTACCATTAGGCATATCAATTAAACCAACATCTCCAGAAACCGAGTCAATATTACCCGTTTTATGAGCAATAAATGCTCCCTCTCCTAAACCACGAGGTAACAAAGAACGATTGCGAGTTTGCTGCATAATTCTTAACATAAAATCCCGGGATTTCAAAGAAACTAACTTACCTTGATTGATGTCCGCCATTAAAGTAACTAAATCCTTGGCACTGGTTTTATTTGTTCCTTCTAAATCAGGAAGAATATTTTGCATTTGAGTTTGTTTTAATTGCCAGGAAGCAAACTGTTGATTCAAAAATTCAATTCCACCCAAACGTTCAATTAACATATTGGTAGCGGTATTATCACTATTTGTAATCATTAAATCTGCCGTTTCTAGGGCTGTAAATTTACTCCCAACTGGTTTATCTTGCAAGTCTCCAGACCCCTTAGCAATATGTTTTTCCTCCATGGTTAATACTTCATCTAAACGTATCCTGCCTTCATCAACTGCTTGGAAAAATGAGACTAAAATCGGAACCTTAATGGTACTAGCAGCCGGCAATCCTTCTTGCCCTTGAACATCCACATACTTTCCCGTATCTAAATCTACTAAAAATACCCCAGGTTTTAACTGAGGTGAATCCTTTGCTAAACCCAGAATTGCTGTTTTTAAATCTGACGCTTCTTGAGTTAATTGTAGGGATGAAACTAAAGCACTAGAAGACTTAGAATTTTGTTCTTCCATGCTTAAATTTACGGTTTGATCCGCCGCCACACTAGAACGACCCAAGGCATTTAAAGCCGATAAAATTGTCCCTGAAATCACACCAATTCCTATCCCTAAAATCAGTAATCGTGTGGCATAAACCATCGGAGACACCCGACGTTTTTTTCTCACCCGTTTTACTGATTTATCCCTAGGGGCAAGGGCAGGGTTCGGGGCCGGAACCATGACCCCCTCCGATCTGCGGGAACGACGGGGAGCCGGATCAGCAGGCTTGCGAAAGGGCAAAACAGAAGCACCCTTAGCCCCATTAGAGCCGCGTTTACTAGGGGTCGGTCGGGGTTTACGAGATTTAGGTGGGATGGGTTTTTGTCGCAGTTGAGAGAGCAGAGGATCAAAAGACTCCGAACGGCCAGAATCATTATTCTGCGGTGGTTCCGGGGATGGAGAGCGACGAGGGGCTGTTTTCACCGGATCAGCCGGAGACCGACGAGATCGACGCTTAGGTTGCGGTTGAGATGCCTGACCATTGACAGACTGTGGCTCAGGGGACTTAGAGCCAGACTTATTAAAGGAAAAGATTGAAAATAACGACTGACGAGGAGATCGTTGAGCCACACCTAAACACCTGACTAGAATTTTACTTTTCAGTGATCTGTTATCAGTGTCAGAGTTAACCCCCAGGACTGATAACTTCTTGACTGTTCACTTCTGAACTGATAACTGATGACTGATCACTGATAACTGATAACGCCCATTCTACTTGACTGAGAATACCGCGTAACATCGCTACTTCTTCCGAGGTTAAATTAGCTCGATTATACAAACGTCGAAATTTTTTCATCCGACTATTGGCGGTATGGGGATAGACATATCCAATCTTGAGTAACATCGCTTCCAACTGTTGATAATAACCCTCTAAGACCTCTAAGGGAACCGTAGAAGCCGGGGGAATTTCTGGGAAGTTTTTTGTCCTCTCTTGAGGTTCTAACACACAATATCGTAATTCATAACAACACACCCCCACCGACTGGGCTAAATTTAAAGACGGATAAACCGAACTAGACCGAATTCGCAACAACCGTTGAGCATAACTCAATTCATCATTATTCAAACCTCGATCCTCTGGCCCAAAAATCAAAGCCGAGGGACAATTTAATAACCAGGGTAAAACCGTTCTGGGATCTTCTAAATCCGTAGGTAAAGCATCCGATCGGGAGCGGGCTGTGGTGGCGATCGCCCGTTGACATCCCACTAAAGCCTCCGGTAAAGAAGACACCGTGATCGCCCCTTCTAAAATATCCCCAGCGTGAACCGCCATTCTTTTCGCCTCATCCCCTAGGGGATCGCACTGAGGATTCACTAACACTAACTGCCCAAGCCCCATATTCTTCATCACCCGGGCCACAGAACCCACATTTAAAGGCCCGGCGGGTTCGACTAACACAATTCGGATCGGGGTTAAGGGGGTATACGGTACGGTCTGTGACATGGAAATGATATGATCATCCCTGATTAAAGCGACTCCAATAACTTAGCATGGCACGCCAGCGATCTAAGTCCGACTTACCGAATAAGATTTGTCCCGTTTGCGATCGCCCCTTCACCTGGCGAAAAAAATGGGCCGACTGTTGGGAGGAAGTCAAATACTGTTCCGAACGTTGTCGTCGTCGCCGTTCTACTTAAAAATTATTCCTTATCAAGATATTCATGGCCGTTCAACCTAAACTCATTATTCATGGCGGTGCTGGTAGTTCCCTGCAAGGTAAAGGCGGATTAGAAGCGGTACGCAAATCCCTCTATCAAGTGATTGACCAAGTTTATCCCCTCCTGCTCCGGGGAGCCAGTGCTAAAGAAGCCGTAGTCCGGGGCTGTCAACTCCTAGAAGACGATCCCCGGTTCAATGCGGGCACGGGTTCTGTCCTGCAATCCGATGGCCAAATCCGCATGAGTGCCGCCTTAATGGATGGAACCCTCCAACGCTTCAGTGGCGTGATTAACGTTTCACGGGTGAAAAATCCTATAGATTTGGCCGTGGTTTTACAAGACGCCTCCGATCACGTTTTATCCGATTATGGAGCCGCCGAATTAGCCAGGGAACTCCAGTTACCCCTCTATAATCCCCTCACCGACCAACGTTTGCAGGAATGGCTCGAAGACCGCAAGGACAATTTCAAACGCACCATGGCCAATGTGGTTTCTGAACCCGCAGGAACCGGAACCATCGGGGTTGTGGCCTTGGATCAACGGGGTCAATTAGCCGCCGGGACTTCCACCGGGGGTAAGGGGTTTGAGCGGATTGGTCGGGTGAGCGACTCCGCCACTCCGGCCGGAAATTATGCTACTACTCAAGCTGGGGTGAGTTGTACGGGCATTGGGGAAGACATTCTCGATGAGTGTTTAGCGGCTAAAATTGTTATCCGAGTCACCGATGGTCAGTCTTTACAGACCGCCTTTCAAAAATCCTTCGCCGAAGCCCACGAGCATCAACGGGATTTTGGGGCCATTGGGATTGACAAAACTGGGGCACTCGCCTGGGGAAAAACCTGTGATGTGATTCTTTGCGCCTTCCACGACGGCCAAAATAAAGGAGATAGTTTAGAAGCCGATCAAGGAACTCAGGTCTTTTCCGATCGCATTTAACTGCGCCAACCACAAGGAGAAAGCTAAAAAGCCCGGAACTAAAGTTCGGGCTAAGAGCGATCGGCATCTAAAGATGACTCAAGACTGATCTTTCTTAACCCGTTAAAATGGGTTTAAGCTTTTAGCCCGAGATTTATTTCCGGGCTTTTGGTGCTCAATCTCAATACACCCAACCACAATCTCGATAACCCGCCCTCCTTGATCAACTATAGCGCTACGCATTACGTTTAGGACATTTTTAAACCCTGAAACCCTCTCAATTCTTACTGTTCCCTGTTCCCTGTTCCCTGTTCCCTGTTCCCTAACATATAAGCAATCGGATCTGTTAATTCCAGTTCAGCAAAGGCGGCTAATCGTAAACGACAGGAATCACAAACACCACAGGCTTGTTCCTCTCCAGCATAGCAAGACCAAGTAAATTCCCAGGGAACTCCTAAGCGATTTCCGAGTTTGATAATTTCTGTTTTTGCCAGATGAATCAGTGGAGATTCAATCGTAATCGGATCACCTTCTCGACCTTGTTTTGTTCCTAATCTAAAGACCTCTTCGATCGCTTGAATATAATCGGGACGACAATCGGGATAACCCGAATAATCTAACACATTAACACCAATATAAATCTTGCGGGCGCCGATCGCTTCTGCATAGGCTAAAGCAAAACTTAAAAAGATAGTATTCCGAGCCGGAACATAAGTAATTGGAATAGTTTTAGCCATTATTTCCGGGGATCTATCCTGGGGTAAATCAAGGCGATTATCGGTTAAGGCAGACCCTCCCCATAGACTTAGATCAAAAGTTACAACTTGATGTTCAACGACTCCCGCAAATTCGGCAATTTTTCGCGCGGATTCGAGTTCCTTTCGATGTCGCTGTTGATAATCAAAAGAAATGGTATAACATTCACAACCATCGGCTTTTGCTTGGTATAAAACCGTAGAAGAATCTAAGCCACCGGATAATAAAATAACGGCTTTCATGTGAATAATTTATCCTTTTTCTTAGTGTTGATTATATCCCGGTTAATTTTAGCAAAAATTCATGCGGTCTTACCATCCCCTCTAAAGGTAACAATTTTTACAATTAAAAACCCGTATTTTCTCAAAAGATTCAGACTATCTCCAAAAAAGGATTTCAAAACCCAGTTTTTATCCGGTTTCAGAACCAAGAGTTAAATATTTATATTTTTTTGTAAAGTTTTATTATACAAAATACTTCACATTCTATTGTGAAAATATTCGCTATTATAAAAATTAAAGACAGCAATTATATATCTATACAAGGTAATCATACTATGGCTACTATCTCTAAACTAGAATATCATCCCACACGCTGGCTGACACTGGTATTAGCCACCCTCGGATTATGGATGGCGGGAAGTTTAATTCTTGACTTTGTAATTATGCCAACCATGTATGTTTCTGGCATGATGGAAGAAACCGGATTTACTTGGGTGGGAAGTCTAATTTTTTCAGTCTTTAACCGGGTTGAATTAGTTTGTGCGGCGGCTGGTTTAACAGGTTTAATTGCTCTGGCAATAAACCTTCCTGAAAAATTCAGTAATCGCCTACGGACAATCACAGGATTATCGCTATTTCTGTTAGCGATCGCCCTGGTTTACACCTATATTCTGACCCCTCAAATGAGTGCATTAGGAATTAACTTAAATCTATTTAATGGATTTAACACAATTCCCGAGGGCATGAACCAACTACACTTAAGTTATTTTACCCTAGAAATGATTAAATTATCCATTTTAGGGACAATTTTAGGCTGGTGTTATCGTAACCACAGTAAACTCGATCTCACATTCTAAATTACTCCTCAAAATTAAAGTAGGTTGGGTTTTGTTATCTTAACCCAACCTATTTTTTATAGACTCTTTCTATTACCTATTACCTATTCCCTATTCCCTATTCCCTATTCCCTGTTCCCTGTTCCCTGTTCCCTTAATTTGCTATAATTTAAATTAACTGAGTCTAGGATATCCCATGACAACCCAACTCCCCATCACAGAACTTAAACAAACTTCTAGTTTATACGAAGAAGATTATCATTTGTGGTTAATAAATACTATTCATCAGTTACAGTATGGAAAATTAGCTGAAGTTGATATGGTTAATTTAATTGAAGAATTAGAAGCTATGGTCAGAAGTGAAAAAAAGGCTATCATAAGTAATCTGAGAATTTTGTTAATGCACCTATTAAAATATAAGTATCAATCTGATAAACGAACGAATAGTTGGCTATTTACTATTCGAGAACATCGTAAAAGATTACGAGATGATTTTAAAAATAGTCCAAGTTTAAAGCGATATTTTCTGGAAGTTTTTCAAGAATCTTATCAAGATGCCAGAGAATTAGCTGCTGATGAAACGGGATTATCAATTAATACATTTCCTGTAGAATCACCGTTTTCTCAAGAAGACACCTTAAACCCTGATTATCTAACGGAGTGATACTAATTCATGGTTTTCTTGATTGGCTAATTTCAATCGTTCTTTAATTGATAATTTTTGTAAATTTTCACTTAACTCATATAAATTAACCTGCTGATATTTCCCTGTAAATAAAGGAATTAATGCTTCAATTAACGCTACAATACCATCAGGAGGAACTGCATTTCCAATTTGGCGACGAATTTCTGTAAATGATCCTTCAAAGATAAAATTATCTGGAAAAGATTGTAACCGAGCCCGTTCCCGATTAGTTAATGCTCTAGGTTCATCGTAATGATATCCCCAAGTTCCGCCGCCACCTCCTGCGATAATAGTGGTTGAAGGTTGGTCAGGGTGCAAACGTCGATAAACATGACTAATCATGCCTTTAACATAATATTCACTATCTTTAGGAATATCAGTAAAATTGCCACCGGGTTTAATCCGTTTTAAAATTTCAATGGTTCTCGGTTGAATCTTTTGATGTTCATTATTATTAGGAATATTTTCTACTCCTGCTAATGCGTCCGATGCAGTCCGATAGGGATATTTTCGATTTAACCCATATTCCGGTTGAGGATGAATAAAGTTAAATCCCGTATCTTTTCTAATTCCTACTAATAATACCCGTTCTCGGAATTGAGGAACCCCATAATCAGCAAAATTATAGAGTTTCGGTTTAACTAAATATCCAGGTTCTATATTTTCAAAATCAGAAATAATCCGTTGAATCGCTTTATAATTATTCGCACTGAGTAACCCTTTCACATTTTCAGCAATAAACGCTTTCGGTTTTTTGTCTTGAACAAATTTCAGAAAATAAGTATATAAATTTCCCCGTTCTCCTTCTAACCCCGGACGTTTCCAAATCATTGAAAAATCCTGACAAGGGAAACCGCCCGTGATTAAATCAGCATCAGGAAGTTCAGCAATATTAATATTTTCAATTTGATTATGAACAATTACATCTGCTATATTCCGGCGAAACGTTTGACAAGCATCCCTATTAGCATCAATCGCCCAAACCACTTTAAATCCCGCCTTATGCAAAGGTAAATCCATGCCGCCACATCCCGAAAATAAGGACAGGGTGGAGGGAATATGCTCCCATTTAATTTTAGATAAACGTTCAGTTAATGGCATTATTTATTGTAGTTAGCTTTGATTAATTAAGGTTATTTTTTTGGGATGAGTGCCTTTGTAAAGATTGCGCTGAAGCGCAACAACGGCCAACAACAATTAGGCTTTACCAATTGCAATAATAGCATTTTGTCCGCCAAATCCAAAACTAAAACAGAGAATATTTTTAACCATACTAGAACGAACACAGGTAACGAAATCCAAATCAAATTCCGGCGTTTTTAAACCCACACAGGGGGGTAAAAGTTGCTCGTTTAATGTCATTAAACCAAAAGCCACTCCTAACGCTCCTGATGCCCCTAATGTGTGTCCTGTCGCGCCTTTTGTTGAACTCACTGGCACACCTGGGGGAAATAATTGTTTAATGAGTTGAACTTCATGATCATCATTTAATTTTGTAGCGGTTCCATGGGTATGAATATAATCAATTTGATCACTGGATAAATGACTATTTTTTAAACAGTTTTGAATGGCGGCGATCGCACTTTTTCCCACTCGATCCGGTTTGCTCCCATAACAAGCATCTGCTGTTAATCCAAATCCTAATATTTTGCCATAAATTTCAGCCTTTCGCCGTTGGGCTAAATCCTCTGATTCTAAGATAAAAATAGCCGCACCTTCCCCTAAAACCAATCCCTCTCTATTTCGATCAAAAGGATAGCAACCTGTGTTAGCTAAGGCTCCCATTTGTTCAAATCCTGCTAAAGTTAAAGGAGTAATAGGTGCTTCCACAGCCCCGACAATCACCCGTTCACACCGTTGGGTTTTAATCAGTTCAAATCCTTGGGCGATCGCCCAAATTCCCGTAGAACAAGCCGCCATAGGTGATAAAATAATCCCAGTAGAACCTATTTTTTTAGCTGCATTTAAAGCAATATTAAAAGATAAATAGTCTACGAATTTGCTTAAATTAATCCCCTCATCTTTTCTTCGTAAGGCGGGGTAAGATCCGGCTAATTGTTCTAATTTTCCCTGATATCCCCGACTCGAACCGATGACAACTCCACAGTCTAATAAAGGGGGGTTTAAATTAGCCATAATTAAGGCATCGGCGATCGCTTTTTCTAATAATTCCGTAGGATCGGAAGGAATATTATTAATTAATGCCAGAGGTTTAGTGGGAAGTTCACCGAAAGGTTGATGGGGGAATATTCCCGATTTACCCGATAACAATTGTTTCCAGGTTGTTTCTAAATTCCCCAATACAGAGATTAAACCAATACCAGTAAAAACAACATTCATTATCGATCAAAATTCCAACTTTTTAATTAAAAATCTAAGATTAAATTTAACGGTGTTTACCGGGTATTAAGCAAACCTAGCCCCATATTTTTTTTGTTTTGTGGGTAAAGATTGTTTAACAAAATTACTATTTATAAACATTATATGGTATTTTAAAAAAAGTTTATAAGTTAATTTATTTATTAAATTAAGATGACCATGATTAAGGAAACTCGGCTGCCCCTAGGATTTGTTTATGCAGTGGTCACTATCTGTGTTCTGCCCTTCCTTATGAATCTTTTAGGGATTAGTTTTGCCTCTCCCCCCTATCGCTTAGACTCATCAAATTTTAATGACCTCAGCGATTATGAATTGCTGGATCAATTGTACCATGCTTTAGTGGGAAGTTTTACCCACACTATCCTAGAATGGATTGCAATTTGTACGGCATTTTTTACAGGTTTATTATCCTTTGTTCACTTTGCCATCAAGCGAGATGTGGTCACTCCCATTATTGGGATAGCCCTACTGTTTGCGGGAAGCATGGATGCCTTTCATATTTTAGCTGCGGATCGAATGATTGAAGGAGCCTCTAATAATCAAGCCCTTGTGCCAATGACCTGGGCAATTTGTCGTTTATTTAACGCCGTCATTTTAATTTTAGGGGTGGGAACAGTCTTACTGATTAAACCTCAAAAAAATCGAGGTAATTTTAATCTAGTAATTTTTGCAATTATTACCTTTGGATTAATCGCTTCTGTGATTATTTATCTGGCAATGAATACCCAGAATTTACCCCAGACTATCTTTCCCGATAGCTTCATCAAAAGACCTTGGGATTTAATTCCTTTATTATTATTTATGGTCGCAGGAATATTTATTTTCCCTCGATTTTATCAACGCTATCCCAGTCTATTCTCCTACGCTTTAGTGGTGAGTACCATTCCTTCTGTGGCTACCCAAATGCACATGACTTTTGGTTCTATTGCCTTATTTGATAATGATTTTAATATCGGACATTTCCTTAAAATTATTGCCTATTTAGTTCCCTTTGTGGGGTTAAGTTTAGACTATATTCAAACCTATCGCCAAGAGGCCATGGTAATCAATGCCCTCGCCACGTCTTCTACCTTACTTTCTAAAACCGTAGAACAACAAGAACGAGTGGCACTGCAACAGTCTGTAACGGTAAATCAAACCACAACAACGATGAATCAGTTAGGGGCTTCCTCTCAACAGTCAGCAGAACAGGCAGAAGTGTCGAGGGACAGGGCGAAAAACATCTTGAATTTAGCGGAAATTGGGCAAGCAGCGGTCAATCATACCTTAACGGATATGGCAAATCTTCAGGAAAAAGTGGGGAAGATTTCCGAACAAATTATGCGCTTAAGTGAGCAGACCACTTCAATTAGTCGAATTAATATAGCTGTAACCAATTTAGCAAATCAAACTAATTTATTGGCTTTAAATGCTTCAATTGAAGCGGTGCGTAGTGGAGGCAATGGCAAAGGATTTGGAGTGGTGGCGAAGGAAATTCGTCAACTGGCGGATAAAAGTAAAAAATATTCTCAGGAAATTAATAACTTAGTCAGAGATATTCAGACGGAAATTAATTCCACCGTAGCCGTGACCTATGAAGGTAAAAATACGGTATATGAGGGAGTGAAAAATGCTCAATTTACGGCGGATACCTTTACCAAAGTAGCCCTAGAAATTGATAGTATTGTTGTGACTAACCAACAAATTTATCTAACTTATAAACAGCAGGAAAACGCGATTCAACAGGTGATGGAAGCCATGAATTCTCTGAATCAGGGAGTTGCTCAAACCGCCACCGGAATTAGGGAAACAAAAGTGGGTATTCAAGACGTTGAGAAAGCTTTATTACTGTTAGTTGATCTTTGAGACCCGAATAACCCTATTTCTAGGGGCAATTCATGAATCACCCCTAATTTATAGCGCTACGCATTACAGTTAGGACACTTTTGAGTTCTGAAACCTTTTCACTGCTTACTGTTCCCTGTTCCCTGTTGCCTGTTCCCTAGCGCGTAGCACTATAATTAAGCCAAACCGTAATAATTGTTAACAATTTATTAAGGTTTATTGTTTCAGATTTTCCAACCCTTGTGTCACCTTTGCCGAGTCAATGCGATCGCCTTGTTTAATCTGATCAACCACATTCATCCCATCGGTAACATTCCCAAAAACCGCATAACTCCCATCCAGAAAAGGCAATTCTGCTAAGGAAAAATAGAACTGAGAAGAAGCCGAATCGGGAAATTGAGAACGGGCCATAGCCACAGCGCCTCGACGGTGGGATAAAACGGGTTCTGCGGTGATCCGAGCACTTTCTAAGGTTTTACTATAAATCGGCTGTTCCGCGCCTTTGGGCTTAATTTCTAAAGGAATCATGCGTTCTTTAGAAGTAGCCGGATCAATAAATCCCCCCGTTCCTAATCTAGCGCTGGGAAACTGGGGATCTTTACTTTGAGGGTCGCCCCCTTGGACAACGAAGGGATCAGGCTCACGGACGACCCGATGAAAAGCCAGACCATCATACACTCCCTTATTGACCAGATCAACAAAGTTTCCGGCGGTAATCGGGGCATTGGTTCCGTCAATTTCAATGGTAATCGGCGATCCGTTGACCGTCATCACCACCGTGGCTTTTCCGTTTAATTGAGGTAAATTTGTCATAGGTTGAGTAGGATTTTGAGAAATCGGTGTAACTGTCTGATCACCAGCAGGATTGTTATTTTGGGTTTCGGCGGAGGGTGTATTAGAAGCACAACCCCCAACGATTAAGACACAAATCAGCAAAAGCGGTAAAAACCATTGCTGTCTGTTGAGTTTCTTCATCTTAGGTTTCAATGTTTTTGCAGTCGGACGTTCTACAGTCCTTCTAAGGGGACTTGTAAAAATTTAGCTAATTCTGCCCCTTGGTTTTCCACATCAGACAGGGGTAGGGGTTGGCCCACACGGGTTAGGGGGATTTGGCGGCGGTCTTTAAGTTTTAGATACAAAGCTCGACGGGGGTTAATTCCATCTTTGATATCAACACGAATGGATTGAATATCACTGAGGTTGCTATTGAACTCCACCCTGCGGTTTTTCCCGGGAAATCCCCATCGGAAAATATTCACTTTTCCCGTCTCCCGGTTAAATTCATTGTATCCTCCGCCTAAATCCCAGAGAATCACTAACCATAAATACAAAGCCAGTAACAAAGCCGCGGCTCCATATAACCCCATGACAATGCCTTGGGGAATGAAGATGAGTTGAGTGGGATCGGCGAAGGGTAAAAGATTAATTTTCAAATAGCTAGAAATACCGGATAGAAGGAAACCCGTACCCCCAATCGTGATCACACTGGCCCACCAGTAGTTACTGAAGCGACGGGAACCCGTAACTTTCTTAGAGAGGATTTGATTCGTTGTAGTCTTTGTTTGGGTACTCATGAAACGTAGGAGTGTGGATCTTGACTATTGACACCTTTGCCAAAATTGTTAACTGTAATATATAGTTATGTTAACTTGCTTAACAGTCTACCGCTAAATGTCCCCCGGTTAAACGAGGGAAAAAAGCTGGAGGCAATAAGCATTAGACCCATTACTGAACTGTTTATCCCGCAAGGGATAGCAACGGTTTTGTGAGGCCTTCGACCGGACAGAGTTCGGCATGATTCCCACAGAAGGTCAAACCAGTAAGAAGGTCAGCCCAAACAAAAATCGGGACTCCGATTGATTGCTGGGTACTTCACGAAGGATAATGTTTTACATAAACCCAAGAGGATCGTTCATCCAATGACTATAGCAGTCGAACGGCCGCAAGTTGAAAGAGGCGTTTTTGACGTCCTCGACGACTGGCTAAAACGCGATCGCTTCGTCTTCGTGGGTTGGTCAGGAATTCTGCTGTTCCCCTGTGCTTATCTAGCCCTCGGTGGCTGGTTAACTGGAACAACCTTTGTCACTTCCTGGTACACCCACGGTTTAGCAAGCTCCTATTTAGAAGGCTGTAACTTCATCACCGCCGCCGTCAGTAGCCCCGCCAACAGCTTAGGACATTCCTTGCTGTTTCTCTGGGGGCCTGAAGCTCAGTGGGACTTTACTCGCTGGTGTCAACTGGGCGGTTTATGGGCTTTT
>DATNRE010000077.1:0-6893 GCA_036703685.1 Candidatus Obscuribacterales bacterium | reverse complement strand
CCCGAGTTTACTCAGTTTAGCCGCTCAAGCCGCCCGTTCATCGGGATCAGAAAATGCCACCGCCGAAAATGGCCCCTGGCGAATTACTTTAGATTCACCCAGTTTCGGCCCTTTCCTAAAATATAGTCAAAGGAGAGACCTTCGCGAACAAGTTTATCGCGGTTATATTAGTCGAGCATCTAGTGGGGAATGGAATAATTTTCCCCTAATTGAACGAATTTTAGAACTGAAGAAACAAAAAGCCAATATTCTCGGTTTCAATAGTTTTGCCGAACTAAGTTTAAAGAGCAAAATGGCTCCTAGCGTGGAAGCCGTGGAAGCCCTATTAGAAGAATTGCGCATCGTTAGTTATGAGGCAACTAAACAGGAATTTGAGGATTTAAAAGCCTTTGCTCGGTTAAAAGGAGCGGCAGAAGCCGAGGATTTACAACATTGGGATATAGGCTTTTGGTCAGAACGACAACGGGAAGAAAAATTTGCTTTTACCGATGAAGAATTACGGCCTTATTTTGCCTTACCTCAAGTGTTAGATGGGTTATTTGGATTAGTTCAACGTATCTTTGGAATTAAGATTACTCCCGCCGATGGTCAAGCTCCAATTTGGCATCCAGAGGTGCGTTATTTTCAAGTTGCAAATCAAAGCGGAAATCCCATCGCATTTTTCTATTTAGATGCCTATAGTCGCCCCGCAGAAAAACGCGGAGGAGCCTGGATGGATGATTGTATTAACCGGGCTAAATTTGTCGAAAATGGCGAAACTAAAATCCGATTACCTGTGGCTTATTTACAATGTAATCAAACGCCCCCAGTCGATGATAAACCCAGTTTAATGACCTTTGGCGAGGTAGAAACCCTATTTCATGAATTTGGTCACGGCCTGCAACATATGTTAACTACTGTTGACTATTCTGGGGCGGCGGGAATTAATAATGTGGAATGGGATGCGGTGGAATTGCCTAGTCAATTTATGGAAAATTGGTGTTATGACCAAGCCACCTTATTTGGCATGGCAAAACATTATCAAACTGGAGAAACTTTACCCGAACATTATTATCAAAAACTCTTAGCGGCTAAAACCTACATGAGTGGAACAGCCATGTTAAGACAGTTACATTTTGCCTTGGTGGATATCGAATTACATCACCGTTATCAACCCGGAGGCAATGAAACAATTAATCATGTTCGTAACCGTATTGCCGAGAATACTATGGTTTTACAACCTCTAGCTGAAGATGCGTTTTTATGCGCCTTTGGTCATATTTTTGCCGGGGGTTATGCCGCTGGATATTATAGTTATAAATGGGCAGAAGTGTTAAGTGCCGATGCCTTTGCTGCCTTTGAAGAAGCCGGATTAAATAATGAAAATGCGGTGTCTGAAACTGGGCAACGCTTCCGAGATACGGTATTAGCTTTAGGGGGAAGTTTGCATCCGATGGAAGTCTTTAAGGCTTTCCGCGGCCGGGAACCGAGTACGAAACCTTTATTAATTCATAATGGTTTAGTTGCGGCTTAAGTATGGAGTTTAACTAGCCCTAACTACTTAAAAAAACAGGAGTTAGGGCATCCCAATTAACTCAGAAATAACCAAGATCGCCTACTCCAAGAATAAATTAGGATCGGGCGCATCATTTCCCCCAGCCGGAGCGGGTTCCGGGGCGGGGGCGGCTTCGGGTGCGGGGGCAAATTCTTCCACCGCAGGTGCTGCGGGTTCGGATGAATAACTGGGTTCCGAATAGCTCGGCTCCGAATAGCTCGGTTCAGAATAGCTCGGTTCGGAATAACTGGGTTCAGAATAGCTCGGCTCCGAATAACTCGGCTCCGAATAGTTAGAATAACTGGGTTCAGAATAACTGGGTTCCGAATAGTTAGAATAACCCGAATCATTAGAGTAGGAATCTTGATACACAGGACGGGCGGGTTCTACAGGGGCTTGTCTGGCAATTGACGCATCCCTTTCCGCCACCCAACCGGCTATCACCCCTTGAGCTTCAGAATATAAAGCTCGACCATAGCGAATTTGGGAGGCTTCGGCGATCGCCCCACTCAAATTTCCCTTTTTCGCTAAATTATAAGCTCGATCCAAAATCGGCCGATCTTCGGCGGTTTGAACCGTCGCCACCCAACCGGAAATTTTATCCTGTGCCTGCTTATGCAAGGCTCGACGGCTGCCAATTTTAGAGGCTTTGTCAATCGCCGCGCTGAGGTTGCCTGCCTTTGCCAAGGCTAATGCCTCATTTAACAGAGGTTGATCTTCAATAATCTCAATCCGTTTATTCCATTCGGCAATTAAGGTTTGGGCTTCCACCCGCAAGGGACGCCCTAGCGCCACTTGACGGGCTTGTTGTACCGCCAGGGTATATCCTTCCGGGGTTTCCGTCTGGGCTAACCGTTGAGCCAGAGCCAGATAGGGGCGATCCTCAAGACGTTGGATTTCCTTGCGCCAATGGGCAACTAAGGTTTGAGCATGAACCCGCCGAGGCTGTTGGGGGGTAATCATCTGGGCTTGATCAATCGCCAATTGTAAAGTCAAAGGATGCTGAACATTAGCCACAGCCGTTGCTAACTGTAAATTAACCAGATCTTGAATTTGTCCTGAGACTTCTTTAGAGGTGACTTTGGCTTGCTCATAGGGCAGGGGTCGATTGCCCATTTTATCCAGGGTTGCCTGTCCTTCCCAGAGAATTGCCATTTGTTGCCAAATCGGTTTGCTACTGGCTTGATTCCAACTGAGGGCTTTTACTTGCGCCATTAAAATTAAGTTTTGCGCTTCTGAATATAAAGGGGAATAGTTAGGAACTAAACTGGCAATTTGGGTTAGACCGTCTAGGTTTTTTTCCTCTAATTCTTTGGCGGCAACATCCAATAAAGAGCGACTCCAATTTTTAATTTCTTTTATCGCTCCAGCCTGAATATAAAGTTTTTTATCAATTTGATTAGCTAAGGCGATCGCTTCGGCTAATTTTTCCGGGGTGTTTTCCTTTGCTAACTCCCTGGCTTCATTTAGACGTTGATTTCCTTGACGCTCCAAGCTCAAACGATCCATGATTTCATTAAACCGTTTTTCACTCCAATGACTATTATTTAATTGGGATAAGGCCTGGGCATATTCAAAGGCTTGTTTCCAATCTAAGGCTTGCATGGCTTTTTTAGCTTGATCATAAATTTTTTGCCCTTGATCCCAATTATTTTTCCATCCCTCAATGGCAACGGCAACCGATTCATAGGCCAGGGTATTTTTCGGGACAATATTAACAATAGCTAAGGCCTCTTCTAAATTTCCCGTTTCAATCTTCTGCTCGGCGATCGCAATTAAAGTCTGTGACCACTCTTTCATTTTTTGCTGGGCGAGTCCCTGGAGAGGATGGTCAGCCGGCCAACTGACAATCAAAGCAAAGGCTTGACGTAGGGGTTCAATTTTGCCCGATTTCGTGGCCATGTCAGCACAATAGAGGTGTTCGCTATCGGGAGACAGGGGAGAAATATCATCACAGTTGGGGACGGGTGGCATGGTCAATAACCACAACAACGCCCCTGTTCCCATTGTCCCAAACCCCAGCAAGACAATCAGCCACAGAAACGGCCAACCCCAAAACCAGGCCGGAAGTTTCAACGGGATTGATTTCTGAGTTTCGGCGGTTTTCTCCACCGCAGTTTCTAAGGAATTTTCCGATGGGGCAGGACTCGAAACTTCCTGACTAGGTTCCGATGCAGAGACATGGGTTGGGTCAAACTGTGGCATTGTCATCAAAAAAATGGGTTTGAAACTCCGTCATGCCAGCGAAGGGGCGGACGGCTTTACCTAAATCTAGCTAAAAATAATCAATCCGCTTGAACCCTCTAAAGTAACAGTGCTAGATGTTATCTGCCCTAACCATTGACCGTTAGCATCGCTGACAGATATTTGTGGGTCAGTGTTGCCACTAACATGGCCGATTTCTTGAGGCAAATTAACTCAGTCACCCTGACGGAATCCATACTTTGTCACAGAGCTACCGTATTTACGATCAGGTTGATTTTTGACACTCCCGGTGCCTGAAGGCGTGGGGATTCTTGGTTCAGCGAAACCACTTAATCAAAGTACCTTGCAGTGCTTTAACCCTAGGTGGGATTCTCCCCAAGCGTAAATTCGGGTATGCCCTACCCTATTCGCATTCCTGCGAGTTCTTTTTTACTTGAAACTAATTAGTTTCAAAAAAACTGGTTGCCTAGCTCCCACGAATCTTTTACCCACTGCTGGGGGGAAACTAGAACTTTGCAGTAGAACCCCATAGATTCACTTGTCAAGGTTCAGCGTTCTGCCGTTAGGCATACTAGGTTTTTATACAGGTTGTTTACCTTTTCCTGTTGCCAGAAATGGTAGCACAATCAGATGTCAATAGAGAATCTAATATAAAGCCGTCGTAGAACGACGGGGTTTTAAACCCATTTTTTCGATAATATTCAAGATTTAACTCTACTTTTTGTAGCTAAAAAATTAATTAAAATTTATAAACAATTTTAACCTAGACTGACAACTTGTTCTAGGGTAGCTTAAACTAAAAAGATACATACCGTAAATACCCATCTTCAGGATATCAGTAGTGACGATGATCACAACCCAATTCGATCCAATTCTCTCAATTCCTATTGTTATCTTATCCATTCCAATTTTAATTGAAATCCTTGTCCCAGAGGTTTTTAAAACTCTATTTAATGGGTCTAGCTTTATTCCCCATGGTCATTGTTTTCTGTGGAAACCAGGACTGGTATGGATGCACGTTAGTTCCGATTTGATGATTGCTTTAGCCTATCTTTCGATTTCGATTACATTAGTTTATTTTGTTCATAAATCCCGTCGAGAAATCCCCTTTCATTGGATGTTTTTAGCCTTTGGAACTTTTATTGTTGCCTGTGGAATTACTCATGTTATGGAGGTATGGACACTCTGGCATCCGATGTATTGGTTATCGGGAATGATTAAAGTGATTACGGCTTTTGTTTCCGTCGTTACCGCCTTGGCATTACCGCCTTTAGTTCCCCAAGCTGTGGGATTAATTGAAGTAGCTCATTTATCAGAAAAACGGCATCAAAATTTAGAAATTGCTAATCAAAAATTAGAAAGTATTTATGGTCAACTCAAGGAATTAGATCACCTGAAAACCCAGTTTTTTGCTAATATGAGTCATGAACTGAGGACTCCTCTAACCTTGATTTTAGGGCCAACGGAACAACTATTAGCATCAACAGAAATTACCCCAAAACAGTATAAAAATATTAAAATCATTGAACAAAATGCCCGTCTATTGCTTAAACAAGTTAATGATCTATTAGACGTTTCAAAATTAGCTGAAGGTCAGATGACACTTCACTATAGTGTTGTGGATCTTGCTCAGTTAGTGAGATTCATGGCAGCAAATTTTGAGGGTTTAGCACAGCAAAAAAATATAGAATTTATCGTGAATACACCGGATTCTATTTGCGTGGAAATAGACGAGGAAAAAATAGAAAGAGTTTTATTGAATTTACTTTCCAATGCTTTCAAATTTACACCCAAAGGCGGTAAAATTTCTTGCTGTTTATCCCTATGCGAGAAAAACAATTCTCCTTGGGCAATGCTACAAGTTCAAGATACTGGAATTGGCATTCCACCGGAACTGAGACAGGCTATTTTTGAACGGTTTCGTCAAGTTGATACGGGTTTAAGTCGGCACTTTGGGGGGACGGGATTAGGATTAGCAATTGTTAAGGAATTTGTGGAGCTTCAAGGAGGGAATGTTACCGTTGAGGAAGCACCCCAGGGAGGTGCATTATTTATCGTGGAGCTTCCCTTAAAAACAACCTCTGAAATAGCAGATGAATGCTTAATTTTTGCTCCGAATATAGAGAGTGACAAGAAGGTTCAACCTTGGTTAGATGAACTAAAATCTTTAGGATCTGACCCATCTCTATCGACATTTTCCCAACCGGAAAAACCTTTGGTATTAGTGGTAGAAGATAATCCAACCATGAGTAATTTTGTCTGTACAACTTTAGCCTCAGATTATAACACCGCCATTGCTACCAATGGAGAGGAAGGTTTATACCAAGCGCTCGCCCTTCATCCTGATTTAATTATTAGTGATATTATGATGCCGGGTATGAGTGGGGATGAAATGGTGCAGAAAGTTCGCACTTATCCAGAATTAAATATTACTCCCATTGTGATTTTAACTGCTAAAACAGATGATGAATCTCGGGTACAACTGTTACGAGAAGGAGCGCAGGATTATTTGATGAAACCCTTTTCCGTAGAAGAATTACAGGCGAGGGTAAGTAATTGGATTATCATTAAACGCACAAGAGATTTATTGCAGCAGGAGTTAACCACTCAAAGTGTTGATTTAGAAACCTTAGCCCGGGAATTAGCTTTAAGAAAACGGGAATTACAATTAGCTTTAACTGGACTGCAACAACAAACGGAAGAATTAGCTCAAGCTAATCAGTTAAAAAATGAATTCTTAGCCATCGTTTCCCATGAATTAAGAACGCCTTTAAATGTTATTTTGGGTTGGTTATATCTGTTGCGCACCCGTTCTTTAACCCCTGAACGTTCCCAAGTCGCTTTAGAAACCATAGAACGTAATGCTAAAGCTTTGACAAAATTAATTGAAGATTTATTAGATATTTCCAATTTATTACAGGGAAAAACTAAGATTAATTTGACTTCAGTTAATTTAAATTCGGTGATTCAAGCGGTTTTACAAATCTTTGAACCCGTGGCAAAAAGTAAAGGAATTGAGCTACAAAGAAAAGTAGATGAATCCGTTGATAGTGTGGCAGGAGATCCAGAACGACTCCAACAAATTATAGAGCATCTTTTGGATAATGCGATTAAATTCACACCCCCGGGAGGAGTGGTAACTATCAGTTTAACC
>DATNRE010000076.1:0-26098 GCA_036703685.1 Candidatus Obscuribacterales bacterium | reverse complement strand
AACTTTAATTCTCTTAACCTTGACCCCCTAACAACATTTACTCCCCCAATTCTGAAGAAAGTTGAGGGAGTAAAACGGGTTTCTAGGTGTTCTGGATCAGGTTGTGAAATTTTCACATGGGCGGTTTTTGGGGAGGGCGATCGCAAATTTACTCTAATCTACTCCAACCTGCTCTAAGGATGAAATCAAAAAACACTCTCAAATACTCTCAAATACTCTCAAATACTCTCATTATGCGATTGTCAGTCTTATTTAGTCTATTTTAGTCTAGGAATGGGGATTGATTTTTTAATCCCACTTGCGATCGCAGCGCATCGAACTCACGTTAAATAATTGAAATTGCATTCATTCTAATTGAAATCGATTAAAACCTTTTCCCTTTGAAATTGAGTAGTTTTACTTAGGAAAATGCGTGTACGGACATTTGACATGGCTTGCTGTTCCACTGCGGGAAAAACAGAAGGGAAAAACGTGCATAAACCACCTCTTATGGGTTTCAAGTTTTTGGGAAAAACTTGAAAATCTGCCCAATCAACCGGAATCAGAAGGAAATAAGAGGGAAAACAGTGCATTTTCCCCCTGCTTATTCCTTCCTATTTAAACTGATGTCAACTTGAACCGGAATTAGCTTCATGGATGCGACGACGTTCGATGATTCGTTCTTCACTGTTTAGTTGTAATAAAGTAACCGTTGTCCGACCTTCATGTTTTTCAGCGATGATGTGATCCACTTCATGACGACTTAACAGGGTAAGTAACCGAGACTGCATTTCGGGTGTGGGACGAAATTCGGCAATTTCGCTGCGGGTAGGTTGACTACTAAGGAAATTCAGAATGTAGCGATCAACCTGAGCGGGAAGGGGCGGTTGCACCAAACATTGACGCAACTGGGAGTTGGTCTCCCAGTTGCGTCAGTTGTAAGGTCAGATCAATCTAGGAACCATTACGTTAAGGCTCTGATGAATTAATCCATCCCTTCAGGTCGTAATGTTCGGATGAAATTTTGCCATTGACTCACTTTTGAACCTGTAATATCCAAAATGGGAATATCAACCGTTGGAGTCACTCGATAATAAGTAATTTCGGTGGGTTCAGCTTGCCCTAAACCATAACGTCCTGCAACCATTCGAGCTTCTTGGCAATGAATTCCATAAGCTCCCATTTTAATATCTCCACCCCCAGCATAATATCGCCAAATAATCATATTTAAAACTAGCCCTTTGTTCACACTGTCGAGGCATTCATAGTCAGTAATTTCAAACATTTTGGCAAGATGAACATCATAGCGACTCAACTGTCCTCCGTAAGCCGATGTGTCCCTAGGATTGCGATCGGGAACAACAAAATTGGCAACCCGATCTCTTTGACTCGGAGCCGGAAATGCAATCTGGTCAATCGGAACCGCCGTTGATTGAGCGCTCGCCTGTTGGGGGATTCCAGAAGTTGAGAAAGCCCAAGTTAAACCAACCAATTTTAGGGCAATTTTTGCAAGTTCTATTCTTGTCATAAGTTTGATTTCATCCAATACAAAGTGTTCTTGAAAGTTTCAATCTTGATGAAAATTCCACCAGATATCAGGATCGCCAATCATGCAGCAATCCTTCTCTTAAATATGATGTGTAGCGGTGACTCTTAATCTAAAGTGTAGAGATTAATGTCTTAATAATCCAGAGAAATTGGACTTAAGTTCAAGATTATTCTTTTTCTTTAACCCCAATATAAATCCCGAAATACTGCGGTGACAGAGGCCCAGGAATTAAAATTGGGTTAACCCTTTCAGTTCAAGGGTTAACCCGTGAATATGATTCAACCTGAATCCCTAGAAAAACACTTTAGTTTAGAGGAGTTGAATCGGGATTTAAAGACTGCTGTACTAAATTCAAAACAGCCTCTTGAATCGGTCGATGTTTTTGTTGCGGGTGGCGGCGATCATAAGTCTCCCGCAGGGTTTTCGGACTATGACCCATTGCATAAGCCAGGGAGCTAATCTCAGCATCCGTTGCCCCCTGATCCAAAAAATGGGTTGCATAAACATCCCGCAACAGGTGAGGCGTTAACCGTTGTCCCGTCAATCTGTGAGCCGCGGTACTGACAAACTTGGACAGATTGGCTTCTGAAAAAGGTTTACCCCCATTGATCTGCATAAACACATGACCATCGATGGGGTTAATGCTCATCCGACCACTATACAGTCGCTGGGAAAATTCTCCTTGGGCATGGAAAGAAGTTCCGCAAGAACGCCACCCCCCATCCGGTGCAATATAGTATCCGTAAAGCCAAGCTTCCAGATAATCATAAAAGCACTTGCCATCGGGAAATTTGATATTGGGAATTTCAATGTCTTGATGGCCATAGGTAGCCCCCGTTTTATAGGATTCTGGGGTTATATCTTTGATCCATTTCCCCTCTTGAGTCAGATAAAGATAGCCACAGTTGCCGTCTCGTTCCCGACCTGTAGGCAGGGGATGAATTAAATCATCCGGCCCTACTCCAGAGGGACGTTTAATCGGACAACTGAGGGCTATTTTCAGTTTTCTTAACTCCTGTTGGCGTCGGGGTGGAGCGTACACCAAACACCCCCAAAGAATATACCGCTTGAAACTTTCCGCAATAGGAGTGTGACGACGGAGCTTTCCATAAGAGCCGCGAATGTGGCATTCAGCCCGTAACGGTTCAACAATTTTAGATAAAATCTCCGGTAACTCCAACCACTTCTTTTGTTGATCCGCAACGGGAGTTTGATGTTTCAATTCCTTCGCCAACTTTGAGCTTCGAGAGCGGAGTCTTTCAATCACAGGAATGTCTCGATAATGATCTGAAGTTGTTTCCCGGTGATATTGAAATTTAGCTACAGCCATCAGCACACAAAGAATATGTTGACGGGTATAAAGACTTCTTGCACCCCGTTCTTCTAAGAAATTGAAGTAGTCACAAAACAACTGTTCTGCATCCGCTTTGGCTTCTTCCGCCCTTAAGCGTGCTGCCTCTCGATCGAGTGCTGACTTTAATTGAACTGGGGTAATGATCAAATCTAAAGAGAGTTGATCTAAGGCGACGCCTTGAAACCGATGTAACCAACCCAATATCTGTAAGATCATGGTCTTTTCAGTATCAGCCACCTTCAATTTAATCGGTTGCTCCAGACGGTTTGGCCAATGCGTTGCGGTACGGAATTGATGATATTTATCAATTTCTGCCTTTAATTGAGGGTTCATTTCTGACGGTTTTAAATAGTAACTGGAGAACTTCGGTTGGTCAACGAGTCGCGTTGTTTTAATCGACCCATATCCCCGACCCCGCATTCGGGGACAGCGAATTGTGGGGCTTGGGCGGTTTGGTTCAAGCCACCGACTGCACCAGGTCACAAACTTTTTCAGTCGAGAACGGTAAGTGGCTCGGCTAATCGGGGAAACCTGTAGTAAATCAAATGCCTTTTCTTGGGCTTCGGCGGCAGTGATTAATTGTTCTAAAGAGATCGTTTTTTGAAAACCCTCAGCAGCCGCTTTTTCTTCCAGAGTAAATTTTCGTCCCTGGGGTGGCTCGAATCCCCATCCCGGCAAGGTATAACGATTAATTGCGGTTTCGACTTGAGACACAACAATGTGGGCTTTTTGAGGAGAATTTTGAGCTTTGATATCTTCAACAAAGAGAACCAAAGCTTGTTGTAAATTATTCGGGTGTTTCATATTTTTTTCTGACTTTTTTTTTCAACAATGTGGGTAATGCTTCCCTTTTCTTCAGAATAATAGGATTATAAATATTTCATCCAATCGGTTGATTCTGAATTAGCTCTTAGGGAATAGCTAACGGTGGAGCGAGAAATAGATAGACAATTTCTAATTCTCTGTGGCGTTGATCAATATTATACCTTAAAGCGACAAATAGAAATTCAATAAATCGTTTTTATTCCCCGGAGGTGAACGGCTAGATCCTTGGTTTAATAAGCGTTTTAGGCTTAAATTAAAAAATAATTTATAAATAATTTTTTTAATATTTATAAATGGTGAATCAATGAAGAAGTATGGAAGACCTAAACTAAGTGGGGATTGAGCTTTCAGAGAATTGAAAAAACCACCCGAAGAACCCAATCGGAAAAATCGAGAATTATTGAGGGAATGTGGACTAGCTAAACCTCCTCTGGAAGAGGGTTTAGATTCTTCAATGCTAGTTACAGATTGGGGTAAAGTCGGGGAAATATTAAACAAAAGACCGGAAAATTTATTCATAGGATTTAGGAGTAACTTGTTGTTGAAGTCCGGGTTGATTTTTGGATAGGGGTTGGGACTGTTCTGAGGTCGTCAGGTTAAGTTTCCAAATCCCCCGTGCAATTTGCTCAACCAACTCTGAACGAGAAAGTCCTAAAGATTTAGCCATTTCTTCCAATTTTTTGACCGCAGTAGGAGTTAACGAGAAGGAAAAAGCTTGCTTGACCTGATCGTAAAGTTCGGGAATATTCCGTTGACTTTTATGATTTTTTTTCGCCATGGTGAATCCTCTTCAAACCATCAGTTTGAAAATTAATTGAATAGTTTTTCAGTCTGATTGGATTCTAAAGTGGCTTGAGGGGGATTGATAATTTAAAAAAAATTATTTTTTTTCTTCTGGAGGGTGTCAGTTCTTTGTCAAGCTGGAATGAAAGAAAGTTCGTAAAACTCTCCCCGTTAAGTAAATAATCCTTCAAGGTGTCGATGTGAAGTCAAGAAAATAGAGATCTAATTCTCTAAAAGGAGTGATGCTAGGTGGGGTGAGGTTAAAGCAGAGGGGGACTTAATCCATCGGGTCGAACCGAAGATGATATTAAGAACTGTTACAAATTCGGGGAGGTGTCTATTGATCAGTAGACAGTTGTTGACGGTTCAGTAGACACTGTAAATAGACAGTTCAATAGACACCCATTGACACCGGAATAGACACATGAAAATTAAGGATTTACAGGAACGGTACGGGCTGAAAACACGGCAATCAATCTATGACTGGATTAAGGCTGGAAATCTTGCATTACCGAAAGATGAGCGAGGTCACGCCTACGCTACACCGGAACAAATTGAAGTTTTAGATCAGTTGGCTGAACATCTAAAACAAGGGGGAACGTTGGGCAGTTTTACCCCGGTGTCTAGTTCTCAAATTTACACCTCGGTAGACACATTAATAGACAGTTCACTAGACACCATCGCCCCCTCGGGTGTCTACCCGTTAGTAGACACCCCCCCAGAGCAACTAGACACTCCGATGGTGATGCTAGAACGGTTAGTGGGGGCGATCGCCTCCAACATTCAACCCCGTTCCCCCCTGTGGTTTCATGAGGAACTGGAGAAAGCGGTGGAAAGGGGTTGGGTCTTATCCAGTCGTGAGATCGAGGCTTTAATTGGAGTTAAACCCAAAATTTCAAAGGGAGAGGCTTCTTTTAAACGGGGGTCTTGGGAATTTATCAGAGTGGGGAAAATTGGAAATCAAGGCGCTTGGAAGGTTAACAAACTTAACCTGTAAAAGATATGCACCAATCGATTGACAGGGGGAGTTCCTGCGCTCACATAACTCCTTGTATCTTTTCAGAGAACTTCCACGATAAGCTAATAAAGGATGTCATAACCTTAAACAACACCCGGGTTGGGGATGCTTTAGGGTTCCTATTGATTAAAAACGATGCTTGCCTCTATTTTTGACACCTGTGACCCCAGAGCCGAAATTTTATCCGGTGATTTATCGTTAGATGTATTTGCCGCCAAATTGCGGTTAGTCGTCGAAGGAAAAGCACCCCAGGTTTATCAAGATGCCCATGCCTTTTTTGCCAATACCTTCCCCACCGATGGCATTAAAACCTTAATTCGGGAAGTCTTTGGACGCTTAAACGGCATCACCTCCGGTTCCCCCGTCATTCGCTTAGAAACCAGTTTCGGAGGCGGAAAAACCCATGATGAAATTGCCCTTTGGCATATTTGTAAACAGGGCAGACATATCCAAGGATTAGAACGCTTCGCCGATATTCATGTTATCCCTGACTATTCCGTCCAAGTTGCCGCCGTTGATGGTCGAGATTTAGACCCCCAAAATGGGGTTTTTCATGCAGAAACCGGAATTACAACCTATACCCTTTGGGGAGAAATTGCCTATCAAATTGGAGGCATGGTCGGGTATTCTTTATTAAAAGGTTCCGATACCAGTGGCATCAGTCCAGGGACTTCTGTACTAGAACGGTTAATGGAGGGCAAACCCACCGTAATTATATTAGATGAAATTGCCCGCTATTTACGCGCTGCTAAAGCCAAATTAATCGGTAATAGTGATTTATCAGAACAAGTCGTTGCCTTTCTATTTTCCTTAATGGATTTAGCGGGAGCTTGTAATCATTTAGTCTTTGTTTATTCCTTAGCCTCCGCTTCCGATACCTTTGCCGAAGAAACCCTGGATTTACAAGAATTAACCCGGGCTTCAGCGCGACAAGAACGGGTTTTAAGTCCCTCTACCGATCTTGAAATTTATAATATTGTCAAACAACGTATTTTTCATCGAGTTGACACCCATGCCGCCGAACAAGCGGCTTCCGAATATTTAGCTGCTTATCGAGGTAGTCGGGTTAATTTACCCGAGGGCTGTAAAGATTCCAGTTATGCTACCGCCCTGACGAATAGTTACCCCTTCCATCCCGAACTGTTTAATTTATTAACTAAAAAAATTGCTTCTATTCCTGAATTTCAAAAAACCAGAGGCGCACTGCGGTTATTTGCATTAGTGGTTCAAGATTTATGGAACCAAAATCGGGAGTATATTCCCTTAATTCATACCCATCATATTCCGGTGGGATTAAATTCAGACATCACCAATGAATTAACCTCAAAATTGCAACGTCAGCAAATGTATCCTCCCATTGGGGCAGATATTTATAACCCGGATGGTAGACCTGCTTATGCCCAAGTTCAAGATGAACAATGGCTTATCGCTGGAAAGCCGCCCTTTTCTAGTTGGGTTGCCCGAACCATATTTTTACACTCTTTAACCCAGGGAATTTCATCGGGAATACGCCAAACCGAATTAAATTTATCGTTATTAACCCCTGGTTTAGAAATTGGATTTGTAGAAAAAGCATTAGAACAGTTAATTAAAGTGGCTTGGTATTTAGATTATGACCCGATTACTTTCAGTTCTCGATTTAAAGAAGAACCTTCGATTAATAAAATTATCACCGAAGAAAAGGAACAAATCGGACAGTCTCAAGCTAAAGAAGAATTAAGAAACCGTCGAGATACCATTTTTGCCACCCGACATTTTAACTTAATTTCTAGTCCCGAAAATTCCACAGAAGTAGATGATAAACCGGATAATATTGCCTTATGTTTAATTGATTTTGATGAAGCAACGGTTCGCAGTTCTACGGATGCTGTCCCTGATTTAGTGGAACGAATTTTTAATAATACCGGAGAAGCGGGAAAATTTAGAATCTATAGAAATCGGTTATTATTTTTAGTGGCAAATGAACAAGAATTACACCGAACTATTGATTTAGTCAGGGAATATATCGCCATTAAAATTATTCTTAAAAGTCAAAATCGTTTAGATGATTTATCGGAACTGCAAAAGAAAGAATTGAAAACCAGAGAAGGAGAGAGAGATTTAGGCGTTAGAATTGCTTTAACAAATACCTATCGCCATTTATTTTATGCTATGGTTGACCTGGTAAAAGCTCCGAAAGGCTTGATGCACTACACCCTACCGTCTCATGATTCTAGTATTGTTAAAGGCAAAAATAATCAACAGGATGTAATTTTAAAAGCCTTAAAAGATTGTACCAAAATTCGTTCAGAAGAAGCGAATGCTTTTGCACCTGCTTATATTTTACAAAAAGTTTGGCCGTCAGGATTAGATTCTTGGACAACCAAAGCCCTTAGAGATGAATTTTCTAAAAACCTGAATTTGAATCTTTTATTAGATGGGGAAGTTGCCAAATTACGGGATACGATTCGACGGGGTTTACAGGAAGGACAATGGGATTTGAAAATCGGAGAACGGCTATATATTAAAACCGATGATAGCCCCCTAACGCCCCCAGACACCCTGGAATTTTCTGAGCGGATGGTGTTATATCGACGGGGGATTTTACAGCCTCCTGAACCCAAAATCATTGAGCTAAATGCCCAATTAATGTCGTCTACAGAAGCCCTAAAACCTGTGCGGGTGCGGTGGAAAGCCAAAGGGGCGGTTACGGTGCAGTTATATCAAGATGGGGAGTTAATTCCGGGGGAATTTCCCCCCTCTGATGAATATGAAACCCAAATCAATCAAAATACTCAATTCAAGTTGGTTGCTGACTATGGAAATGGGGAAATACAGGAGAAGGAAACAACGGTTAAATTGAGTTCGGGAACTAATTTAACGGTTAAAAATGGGGGCGGAAGTTATACGATTGAAACCGTTGAAACGCCAACGATTTTTGATTATCAATCGCCGATTATTGAATTAGAAGGAACGGTGAATAGTGTTTTTACGAAGTTAATGGATAGCTGTAATGACCGTAAAGTTCAAAGCATTGAATCCCTAGAAATTGTGGTGAGTCAGTTTATGGATTATCGCAAACTGGGAACAGCAATTCCGTTATTAAATCGGTTTAAACTGCACATTGACCAACGGGTTACAATTCAAACCGGAGACCAATTTGTTCGGTTAGAATATCAAGGGTCTATTAAAGGATTTCAACCGTTTTTTACTCCGTTAAGTTCCCTTTTAAATGCTCCTGATGTGCAAGGGAATATTACTTTAAAATTAACGCTAGAATTTCAACCTGCAATTTTACCGCGCGGGACGGAACTCAATCAGATTCAACAACAATTAAATCGCAACCCCGTTGACCGTTTAAATTTAACAGCCAAGGTTAATTATTAATAAACAGTTGACGTGATCATCATGATACAATAAAGTCAAACGGTGTCAGAATTTTGTGTTGGATTTCATTCATGAATTATGCAGGAGTTTCAGTTACGAGTTGTTCCTTTAGATAATAATAATTTTGCCTTGGAATTATACCAATGTGCTTATAAAAAAGCGGGAGAAAAAAAACGACCCGCAGCGAAACGAGTGGGACGGTTAAAAGGCAATAGTTTAATTCAATCTCGGCAATTAATTTATACGGCGTTAAAAGCCAACCAATATGACCCGAAAACCTTATCTTATAAACGCCAAACCCCTTATATTTTATCGGAAGAATCCGGGGTAATGTTAGCGATTTTATTTCAAGCCTTGCAACCCTTATCTAAACCGGAACGCATTGCCAATATTACTGATGGTATCATGGCGATGAGTAATGAAGAAGCCCATTATTGGTTTGCTAAAATAGCCAGTGGGAAACGGTCAACGGCGTTAAAAGCGTTACGGGTATTATTAGGAGATCAGTAAGCTGTTAAGAGATGATAACATGGGTTGATAAGAGACGATAACATTAGCGAACGAATTCGCTATTTAACGCCAGAAGAACAGTTAGCCTTGTATCGAGAACGGTTTGGAGAATTATAAACTTGTTCAATTCTAAGAGTAAATCATGACTTCTACAATAGGTTTACAAAATATCGCCGTTTCTTTACCTGTTTTTACGGACGTGGAACAGAAAGAACGATTTTTATTTGTTTTGGGTGCGTTAACTGCTAGAGTGATAAGTTTAAGGAAAGCGGCGGAAGTGATGAATTTGGATGAAGGCGGATTATTGCAAATTTTAGATTTATTAGGAATCGAATTTTCCTATTTAGAGGATGAAGATATTCCACGGGAAAAGGACTGGTAAACGCTGTGAAAATTGTGATTAACTCATCCCCGTTTATTTTTCTGGTGAAATTAGAGTTTTTAGAATTATTTCTGGAAACGGAGGATGAATTTTATGTCCCGACGGCTGTTATTGAAGAAATTCAAGCGAAGGATGATTTGATTATTTCAGTGATTAATCCGTTAATTCAAACGGGAAAACTTCAGGTGAGACGTACAACTTTACTGTCTTTATTAAACCGCATCAATCAAAGTTTAGGACAAGGGGAATCAGAAGCGATCTCTTTAGCAACGGAACTGCAAGCGGATTATATCATATTAGATGACTTAGCGGCTCGAAAACAAGCGATTAATTTAGGATTAAATGTTAAAGGAACTTTAGGAATTATTAAAAAATTGACCCAAACGGGTAAAATTAATATTGCGGATAAAAATGAATTATATCAAAAACTCAGGGACATTAATTTTCGGGTGTCTCGGTCTGTTTTTGAGGGGATTTTTTCTAATTAACTCCCTAACCTCAACAACCGCAAATCGCCAACCGTAAACCATTCATTAACTTCTAACCATTCCCTCTTAAACTGATAACTGATTACTGATAACTGATATGTCCCAACCCCCAAGACCTGCGGTTTTTATTGAAAAAATAATGCCTGTCAAACTCCTCAATGAACAGGTGTATTTTGAACATGGGGGAAATCCCTTTAAGGGGTTGCATCGGTGGTATTCTCGCAAACCGTTATCCGTTTCTCGTGCATCGGTTTTGGCTTCTATTTTACCTGCGGATATTGATATTAAAGAATTTGAACTATTATTAGGATTAAACCCCGGAGTCGAAACCAGACTGTATAAAACTCCGCCGACTTCTACAATTATTAAAAAGGTTCAAGATTATTGTGAACAAACCTGGGGAACTCGCACGCCGACGATTTTAGATGCCTTTGCGGGGGGTGGAAGTATCCCGTTTGAAGCGGCAAGATATGGGTTGAATGTATTAGCTTCTGACTTAAATCCGGTGGCGGTGGTGACAATGAAAGCGGCGATGGAATATCCGTTAAAATTTGGGCCGGATTTACAGGAAGATATTGATAAATGGGTGAAATGGGTGGGAGATGAAGCGGAAAAACGGTTGGCTGAATTCTTCCCGTCTTTACCTGGAGAAACGGTACAAAATTATTTATGGGCGCATACGGTTGTTTGTCCGAATTGTCAATCTGTTGTGCCTTTAAGTCCGAATTGGTGGTTAAGTAAAACCAGTAATTATGCAGGAAAAGGAAAGGAAAGAAAGGTTACAAGTGATTGGTATGCGGTTAAACCCATTCCTAATCCTGAACAAAAACAAGTTGATTTTGAATTAATTAAAGGGAGAAAAGGAAAACCAACAACAATTATTACCGATACTGGAGAAGAATATGATCCTGATACAACAACAACAATGGGTCGAGGTGTTGGTAGATGCAAAAATTGTGAAAATATTTTAGAAAATGAATTAATTTATGAACAGAGTAGAAAAATAGGAATGGGACATCAACTTTATGCGGTTGCTTATCGAAGAGGTGAAGGAAGTTTAGAGTTTAGAATTCCTCAAGATATTGATTTTTCGGCTACTGATCAAGTTAAATGTTATTTAGAAAAAAATTGGCATCGGTGGCAAGAATTAGGAATTTTACCCGATGTTGAAATCCCCTATGGTCATCAATTTGCAGAAAGAAGCTCTTTTTTAAGGCAAGGTATTGATAGATGGGATAAAGTTTTTAATCCCCGTCAACTTCTAACCCTTGTTACCTACGTTGAAATTATTAATGAAGCTAAAGCATTAATGCAAGCTGAATATGAATGGGAAAAAGTAGAAGCAATCTCCATTTATTTAACCTTTATTTTAGAACGCTGTGTCGATAAAAATTCTCGTTTAAGTCGTATTAATCCGGGTTTGGGAACTACAGAAGAAGCATCATCTCAACACGCGCTTAATTTAATGTGGAATTATGCAGAGCCTTGTGGGCAATCTTACTTATGGGCTTCTTGTTCCTACGGTTCTACAAATTATAAAAAGCTATGTGAACTATTCGGAACAAAGCCCCATTCTAAAGGCATCCCTGGAATTGAAAAATACGACCCCAAAACAATTCAAATTAATTCTGCATCTGCCGATAGTTTATATCATATTCCAGATCATTCTGTTGATGCTATTATTACCGACCCGCCTTATTATGCCACCATTCAATATGCAGAATTATCCGATTTTTTCTATGTTTGGCAAAAACGGATATTAGGCGATATTTTCCCTGATTTATTCTTTAATGAACTCACCGACAAAGACCGAGAAGCCGTTGCAAACCCCTCCCGGTTTAGAAATATGGGAGAAAACCCCGAAAAACTCGCCAACCAAGACTACGAAGCCAAAATGGCCCTCGCCTTTGCCGAATATTACCGAGTGTTGCGACCCGACGGCGTAATGACCGTGCAATTTAACCATAAAGACTCCGGCGCCTGGGATGTGTTAGCCAAATCTTTGATAGATGCAGGCTTTGAAATCACCGCCTCCTGGGCCGTCAGTACCGAAAACCCCCAAAACCTCCACCAAGCCCAGAAAAACTCGGTTTCCAGTACCGTTTTACTCGTCTGTCGTAAACGTGACCCCAAGGCCAGCCAAGCCTGGTGGGATGATTTGCGCCCAGAAGTCGCCAACCTGGTCGAAAGCCGCGCCCCCGAATTTGAAGCCAACGATATCACCGGAATTGATTTGTATTTAAGCGCCTTTGGCCCCGCTTTAAATGTGTTCAGTCGCTCCTATCCCATCCTCGACAGTAGTGGGGAAGAAGTCCGCCCGGAACAGGCCTTTGAAGCCGCCCGCAAAGCCATTGCTAACTATCGTTTTCGCAAATTAGTCGAAACAGATACCGCCGGATTTGATGCCCTCACCCAATGGTATTTGCTGGCTTGGGATGCCTTCCGCGCCCGGGAATTCCCCTTTGATGAAGCGCGACAATTAGCCTTAGCCATTGGCGGTTTTAATGTCGCCGATTTAGCTAAAGTTCATAAATTAATTGACTCTGCTAGTGGAACTTGTAAACTTTTAACGCCGCAACAACGGTTAAAAAAACGAGCCTTTTCTGTTAACCCCTCCGAATTTGCTTTAAATTATTTAGTCGATGGTTTACACGCGATTATTGCCATTTATGAAGAAGAAGACGTTACCTCCGTGCGTCGGTTTATGGAAGTAACGGGGTTAGTTAGTAATGATTTATTCATGAGAACTATAGAAGTAATGTTTAGGGTTTTTAATAGTATTGGGGAGGCGAAAAAACAAATTCCTGAATATAAGGCGTTATTAGATTTATGGTTAGCAATGGATGAAATCAAGGGAAAAGTTAAGATTTATGAACAACTGGAGTTACCGTTAGGACAATTGAGTTTGGATTTTGAGCAAAGTTAAACCCCATTTCTCAAAAACACTCAGCTTTAATTGAGATTAATACAGAACTGTGTTGTTTTGTCAACTGTAGAATTTACGGATGTTTAGCAACAAAAAGTTTGTGGACTGTACGGAGATTAGACACCTGAAATTCTGTCATATATGTCTGTAGTAACGAAGGTAAGATGATTTAAAATAATCTTAGAGATTAAACAACCCCCACTTAGAATTCTGTTTTAGAACGAATCCCCTTGCAGATTCAGGTTAGGTCAAAACAGCCATTCCACTTGGAAACCCCCGAATTTCACTTGATTTCTATTCTTTAGCGGAGAAATTTATGACAGCGAATACTTCTAAAACGGGAATATTGGGTCAGTTATTACAACAGTCTATTACTCAGATAATTATCAATATATTGATGCTAGGCATCCTGATTGTAGGCATCTACGTCCTGATTTGGCCCCAAGTTCAGAAGATTAGCTCGATGTTCACCATCAACACCGTAACCACAACAGAAGTCCGAAACGTGATTTTAGGGGGACTTCGAGACATGAATGAGTTAACCACTGCTGATATGTCTACAAAATCAACCGTTCATGTGAGTCAGGAACAGAGATTAGGCTCAATCTATTTAGGTGATACGAACGTCACTTTTGAGGGTGTCGGAACTGTTCAAGCGGGAATTAATATGCAAGAGCTTGAAATTAAAGAAATTAACCTCAAAAAACATAAAATTCACTTAGTTTTACCCGCCCCTCGAATTAGTCAAGCTTTTCTGGATGTTGAAGCGTCTCAAGTTGTCGATGAATACCGTCGTTGGTTAGGGCCTGATGCCGAAGCAAAACTCCAAGACCAAGCCCAGAAAGAAGCCTTGAAAAAAATTAAAGCTGAAGCTTGTTCTGGTCATATTTTAGACGCTGCTTCTAACCATGCTCAAGATCTAATTAAACAGATTTTGACCACCGCCGGGTATCAAGAGGTTCAAGTTGACGTTAAACCTGTTCCCGCCGGAACTTGTCCAACCGCTTAAAAACTTGAGAGTGTTGTCTTTATCCCCAACCCATTATGAGTCCTGATTTACGAAATCAAACTTGGCGGATTAGTTACTCCAGCACGGAAAATAACCCCATTGCAGACTTCTATATTCCCGCCCTTGAATGCGCCGTTCAATATGACCGGAAATCAGGATTTTTTAATAGCGCCATCTTAAGTAAAGTCGCACGGGGACTGGGGGCAATGCTTTATAACCAGGGGAAAATTCGCTTAATTATGGGATGTCAATTTTCCCCCCAAGATTTAGACGCCATTCAACAGGGTTACGCCCTCCGAGATGCCTTAACATTCCGCTTAGAAACCGAATTAACTCATCCTGAAACCTTTGTTCAACTCCAACATTTTGAAATCCTCAGTTGGTTAATTGCCCATCAATATTTAGAAATTAAAATTGCCATTCCCTTAAAATCCAACGGACTCCCAGAAGACCCTCAAACCCAACTTGATTATCACCATATTTTTCATGAAAAAGTTGGCATCTTCACCGATAAACAAGGAGATATTATTGCCTTTAGTGGGTCAAATAATGAATCTTTAAGCGGTTGGGAAAGTAATATTGAATCCTTTCATATTTATTGTTCTTGGGAAGGAGGGCGAGAATTAGAACGAGTTCAAGAAGAACAATTTAGATTTGAACAACTCTGGTATCAATTAAGTCCGAATGTCCGTGTCTTTGATATCCCAGAAGCCGTCGAGAAAAAAATACTTCAATACACCCCAACCACCCAACCTGCTTGGAATAAACAAACGGAATTTGATACCCGAAACCTTCAACAACATTCTAAAATTAAAGTAGCGGAAAATTCTCAATCTGTTAATGAAACTGAAAATCCTCAAAAAATAGAGTTAGAAGACATTAAAGAACTTGAAAATCAAACGGCAACTTTTTCTAAAGAAGATTGGCAACAAGAAACATTCGCCTTTGAAACTTTATTGAATTTACATCAACATCCCGGTTGTTTAGATTATTGTTTAAAATCCATTCCCATTTCCCCCTGGCCCCATCAAATTAAAATTCTCCGCCGCGTTGCCCAAACCTTTCCTAAAAGTTTCCTCATAGCCGATGAAGTCGGGTTAGGAAAAACCATTGAAACCGGATTAATTTTAAGATATTTATTAATTAGTCAAAAAGCCAAACGGATTTTAATTTTAGCCCCCGCCAGTATTCAACCCCAATGGCATGAAGAACTTCGAGAAAAATTTAATCTGCATTTCTGGAGTTATAGTAAAGGAGAACTGATACCCCCCAAAAATGCCCCTTTAACTCCCAGTAACCAACCCTCAACTAATATTTGGAACTCTGAAAACTTAATCTTAGCATCTTCCCATTTAGTCCGTCGTTCCGAGCGAATGCAGGAATTATTAGAAGCCGAACCCTGGGATTTAATTGTTTTAGATGAAGCCCATCATGCCCGTCGCAAAAGCCCGCAAAACCGCAAAGAAACCCCTAATTCTCTGCTTCAGTTAATGCAGAAATTACGACATAGAACCAAATCTTTAATGTTATTATCGGCAACCCCGATGCAAATTGACACGATTGAAATTTTTGATTTACTCAATCTTTTAGGATTAAAAGGACATTGGCAATATGGGGATAATTTCTGTGATTATTTTAGCACATTATCAGAAAAACCCAACAAATTTATTTTAGACTTTTGGCAACAAATGGCAGTGGATTATTTTAAACAAGGGGGGTCTCCTTGTCCGCAATTTCAACACTATTTAGAAACCCAAGATCGTCTCCTCGCTTGTGAACTAGAATATGTTTGGCAAGATGGAATCAAATTAATTAACCCTAAACACTATTTAGAGAATCCTAACTTTATCAATACTTCTAAACATTATTTAACCGTTAATACCCCCCTCAAAGATTTAATGTTTCGTCATACCCGTGATACCCTCCGCCAATATTATCGTCGCGGGATTTTAGACCAAGATATTGCCCAACGCCTCGTTCAAGATAACGCCATTACCTTAGAAAAAAATCGAGAAATCCCCCTTTATCGGGCGGTGAGTGATTATGTTCGTCACTTTTATAATTTAGCCCAAAAAGAAAATCAAAAAGCCTTGGGATTTATTATGACCCTCTACCGCAAACGCCTCACCAGTTCCTTTTATGCCATTCGAGAATCCCTACAAAGACGCTTAGACGGGATTAATATTACCCCGGATGATTTAGGAGATTTAGACGACGCAGACGACCCCATTATCGAGGGATTAGAAGGTTATGTTATTCCGGCTGACCCTCAAGAAATTGCTTATTTACAAGATTTATTACTGCAATTTGAAAACACCGGAGAAGATAGTAAACTTTCCCATTGTATTTCGATTTTGCGACAGGAATTAAGTCAACGGGAAAGCGCGATTATTTTTACTCAATATACCGATACAATGGATTATCTCCGACAAACGTTACAACAACTCTATGGATCTCAAATTGCTTGTTATTCAGGACGAGGTGGGGAACTGTATCAAAATTCAAACTGGAAAATTGTACCCAAAGAACAAATAAAAAACCAGTTTCGGGCAGGAGAAATTAAAGTTTTATTGTGTACAGAATCAGCATCGGAAGGATTAAATTTACAAACCTGTGGCGTTTTAATTAATTATGATATGCCTTGGAACCCGATGCGAGTTGAACAGCGAATTGGACGCTTAGACCGCATTGGTCAACGTTATTCAACGGTGAGAATTCATAACTTTTATTATGATGGAACCGTTGAGGCAAAAGTGTATCGAAAACTTAGGGATAGAATTGATGCCTTTCAAACGGTTGTGGGAAATTTACAACCCATCTTAGCGCAAGTTCCGACTTTTATTGAAAAAGCCGCCATGAGTGCTGACCCGGAAGAAGAAGGGGTACTGTTAGCCGACTTTGAACAAGTTTTAGAAACCCCTCCCTTGCGTCCTTCTTTGGATGAAATGGTGGCAATGGATGTAGAAGCTGATTTATTAGAAATTCGTCAGCCGTTACCGTCAACGCCGTTGACGGCTGAAAGTTTAGAAGAATTGTTAACGCGATCGCAAATTCTCAACCGTTTAGGATTTTATTTTGAAAAACGAGAACCGAAAATTTGGCAACTGACGTTTAAAAATCAAACGTATTCGGTCACATTTTACCCGGAAATTTTTGATGAACATCCCTCCCTTCAATTTATGAATTTTGGCAATCCCTTGTTTAATCAAATTCTGGAATCAGGGCTAGAATTGAAGAGGTTGAATTATCAATAGTCAAAACTACCCTATTAGGGATAATTTAAAAGTCCAGCTTCTATCAAGAGTTGACGTTCTTCCAGGCGTTCTAAACGGTTGAATTGCAGCAGTCGAACCGTGACTCTCCCTTTGGACGTTAAAGGGGCAATTTCCGCATTCCTGAAGGAGAAATGCTCTAACCAAGAATCCAAACGAGGATGATAAAGAGGGACAATCTCTCTTGTATCAGGGTCTATTGATGTTAAATCCGTTCCTTTATATTGATTGCATAAAGTACAGGACAATGCTAAATTATCCGCTTCCGTTAAACCGCCATGTTTTTCGGCAATAATATGATCAATTTCATGAAGGGAAAAAGTGGCGAATTCGGGGATTAAACAATATTCACATCTCTCTTTAGCCCGTTCCCGTACTAAACGCCGTAAACTAGAAGGGATATGGGTTTTACTCATTATTCAGGCTTGGGATTGTTTCAATTTGAGGTAAGCTTTTGCTTTAGCCAGACGGACTAAATGTTCTAAATATTCATACTGTTCCCATCGTTGTTTGTCTTCAGACCTTAGTTCGCCTGCGCGATTTTTTTCCAGTAAAACATTAATTTGGTTTTGCAGATCTTCAGAAGGACGCAACGCTAAAATCTCTTCAGGAGAAGGTAAAGAAGCTAAAAATTCTAAAAGGTCGGCAACTCCATTTAATCCTTTTTGAGAACTCGCATTTAATTCCCGCAGTCCTAGTTCAAGAATTTGGGGTAATTGGGCTTCAAAGGAGCGCAGGCGGACAATTAAGTCATCGGGAAGATTCCAAGTAATTTGTGACATCTTTTCATCCCTAATTTTTAATTTCAGAAACAATCAACAGGAGCTTGTGAATAATACTCAGAGCATTCTAGCAAAGCCAAAGGTAAGAGATGTATGAGACAGGGGTGCTGATCTATTTTTACCCCGAATCGTTGCCATACCCCTAAACCAATTCTGAAAGCAGATCCGTGATATCTTTTTGGACTTTTTGACGATTATCGTCATAGATCATTAAGGTATCTACCTTGGCATGGCGACTTAACTTTTGGACTCGTCGAACATCTCGGCGTAAATAGAAGGTTCGTGTCACCAGGTGCAGCCTGTGGCTATAACACTTGATATATAAGGATTCTAGCCTCTGAATAACTTTTCTCTCTTAGCTTCCTTTTTGTCCCTAATCCATAAGTTTTTCAAATATATTTTTTAAAACGTTTAGGGAGTATTCCGAGAAAATATCTTTGCCGAAAATGGATGTTGGATAGTGATAGATAGCATGGGTCAAGTCCTCATGCTGAGGTTTATCTTTTCATTGTACTTTGCCTAGAAGGAGACAAACTAGGCAATGTTATCATTTGTATTTCTTATCAATTCCGCCTCAAAAATGGGTCATTTTTACAAAACTTTACAAGGTTGCACTTCATGACACGAACCTTCTATTTACGCCATCTCCCCCAGTGGCATCGAGGGCGGCGGTGATCGATCTGCCTCGCGTTTTGCCTGTGGGGTGTTAGTTAAATACATATTGGAAACAGAGGTTTGAATTGTAAAACATTGACAGGAAACCGCACAAATCAAATTTCATCTGAGTGCTTCAAGTTTGCTGAGTAGGAGGTTAACGAACACTATAAAAGCTCCTCCCTCTTCTGGAGATGGATCGACTAAGCGATGAGCAGACGGGTTACGAAAAGTCCCAACGATGCCAGCATATAAATCTCGGTAGCCTTGCCGTTCTGAAAGAACTGTGAACTTCGAGGCTAACGTTCCTTTTTCACTAAATACGTTGTTCACTAGGGCAGAGCTAGTGCAATTTGGATCAGAGATGGAACCGACATCACGCAGTCGCTCTTCCAAGATGACACCTGCTGTCCTTACAGCGGAATCCCACAGCATGGAATCTGAGCTTCCTGCACCTAAAATTGGTAAACACCGCTTTTTTAATTGCTCATCAAAGTTACTGATATCTGCTAGAGGAGTTAAGTGAGTGATAAAAGATGTGTCGGGGGCGTTAAAGTCTGCGTCTATAGCCTTGTACGCTTTGCCCATTACAGTACATTTACGCTCAGCCTCATCCCGTTTTCCTGACTTATCTATTTTGTAAACGATATCGCAATGGATGAGTTTATTTTCTGCCAGAACATTTAATGCGCCTTGAGTCATTGAAATTTCAGATAACTCTTTTTTAGTTCCTCTAAAATCAAATATTCCAGCTTCAGGCGATGGTGCATTAAAGGTATGAATCCAAATAATTTTGAATTCCTCATTCAATTTTCCTTCTTGAATTTTTTGAACGAGCCATCGGGCAAGGTCTTTTTGCTGATTTGTCAGGTTATACATCTGTAGAAGAATCACGACAGGAAAAATTAAGCAAAGGCAGGGATAGAGACACTATGAACCAGTCCTATATAAGAATCTAGCGTGACTTCCCTATTTCTAAGCCTAAACCAATTCCGAAAGCAGATCCGTAATATCTTTCTGAACCTTCTGACGATTATCGTCATAGATCATTAAGGTATCTACCTTGGCATGGCGACTTAACTTTTGGACTCGTCGAACATCTCCCCCGGTGGCATCGAGGGCGGCGGTAATCGCACTGTGTCGCATCCGGTGGGGGGACATTTTCTTGGTTATGCCCGCCTTTTTCGTCCATAGGGACACGATTAATCGTAACCCTTCTCCACTGAGTCGGTTTCCCCGATGGCAGGAGTCCAGGGCAATAAACAGGGGGTCTTTGGATTTTCCTTGACCTCGAACCTGTAACCAATCTAAAATCGCGGCGGTAGTGAGTTGACTCAAATCAATCAACTCGGCATCCGTCCCTCGACCCTTACCGAGAATTCGCAGCGTTCGGTTATGGGGGTCAAAGTCTTCGAGATTGGTTTGGCAAATTTCCCCTCGCCGCAGGGCATTGTCCCAGAGGAGGCGAAGCAAAGCATAATCCCGTTTTCCTTTAGGGGTGGAGCGATCGCATTGTTCCAAGACTTTCTTGACCTGGGCCACGGAAATTCCGGTGGTATCCCGATACTGTTTATTTTTTTCTCGCTCCACTTCTTCCAAGGTATAGCGACAAACCCCCAGCTTCCGACCCATCGTTGCTAAAGCTTTCATCGCGGAGAGACGACGGTTGACGGTGGCTTCGCGCAACCCCCTGGCGATCATGGAGGCTTTATAATCGAGGAGAAGGGATACAGCTTGTTCTTGTTCCAAGTGCAGGAATTCCAACACCAAGTCTGAGGTCGGCGGTTGTCCCGTCGTCGAATAAAAGAAATCGGTAATATCGGTACGGTAGGCGCGACGGGTATGTTGCGATCGCTTGTTATTGAGGAGTTTGTCTAACACCGCAATGGATTCAGGCGGTGTCAGCTTAAAGGATTGGGGAATTTCCGCCCCATAAGAAGATTCCAAATGGGCGACTTCCGGGGATTTTTTCATGGACGCATCCAATTGTTGTGATAACCGCGCTTATCACAATCATACTACGAGGGAAAATTTAAGAACTAGAATAATCAGTCAATATTTCGGAATTTTACGGATGTATAAAAAGAATAATTGAGATCAATTTCCGTAACTTTCTGCACCGTTGCTACTCAAACCCTACATATTGGGCTAGTAACTTGATTAACAACAAATTCTTTATGTAATGTCATCTCAGCATAAGTTGTCCTGCTACCGTCTATTTTAATAGTAATAGTTCCTCCACAACAGCTATTACTGATAAGCCCCTTGCCAGGAAGTGTACTTAAATGTGTTGGTTTTGAACTAGGAAGACTAGCAGCACATTGTTGAGATAACTGAGTGCATAAAATATGAGCATCTGGAACTGAAGAAATAATACCCTCTACTATTTCTGTGCGAGGATTCTTAAAACTATTACGACCAATAGAGAATATTATTAGCTTTGGTTTGATAAAATTACAAAATTGTTCGGCAAATTTTTTGCTATCTCCACTACCAGGTTTTCCACCATGATGAGGAAAAACAAGTATGTCAGCATGACAATTATGTATGTCTTCAACAATATTTTTAAATCCTACATCGTCAATATCTGCTGCCAGTACAGCTACTCTATGAGAATCATGGACTATACCAATCACCGCTGATATTGAGTTAGAATTCAATTTTCTTTTTTTTAAATCAGTTCCACCTGCACCACCAAGTATTAATTCAAAGGTTGGTGCAAGTACTTCTAAATTAACTGAACCAATATTAAACTTTTTTGTCTCTGTTGTCGTTAGTTTAGAAATTACAGTTCCAAAACGTTTTTTTGAATCTGCTAAAGCAATACGTAAATCTAACCAAATATCACTTTTCTTCGTTGAGTCAGGGTTGAGATATACGTTGTGAATTTTGAACTCTTCATTTGATAGGAGATTAATAATACCTGCAATATGATCTGCGTCAGAATGAGAAATTAGGATATGTAAAATTTCTTTAATAGAAAGATGTTTAAGCGTTTCTACCAAAGTCACTCCATGTGAACAGTCAATGACTATTACACCATCTGTATCTCTTACAATTGCACAATTTCCATGACCAACATCTAGAATAATTAATTCAGGTGAGTCCATCATTTTCCTCTGGTTCAGGTGCTAATTCAAATTTTTCAAAATACAGGTCATCAGGTTTTTCTGCTCCTATATTAACATGAGCAAATAGACGGACATTTGGCTGTAATGCGTCCCTTAGATTTTCAGGAACAAGAGAAGCTGGAAAACGAACAGCCTCATGGGGATTCCAACCTGGAACAAAAGCATCTACAACAGATTCATGAGATTCTTCATCAATGCTAGTAACCCTGACTATTGTTCTATAAGATTTTCTGGTACTTGGTATTTTACCAGAAAGTTCTAAGGTACAATCTTCTATTCCCTTAGCAATACTTGAAGCATTGGCGTCTTCTCGACTTAATAGTATAGGTATTTTATGTCTCCATTTTCTAATCGAAAAAGATGTATCTATCTTTGTGTATTGAGTTATTAACACTGATGGAAATCTCAGGTCATATAAAGCTGCAACTAATTCGGCTCCATAAAAGTTAGCAAATCCAGAATTACTCAATCGGTGATCACATACAGCACCCTGAGCATTTTCTCTAATAAGTGATACCAATTCATTGACATTGTGAAAATGCCTATTGTCCAATAAAAATGGTTTATAACCTGCTTCCTCTATGTCCCAGCCTGTTATTTCTGCTAATTCTGGGTCGTCATCAACTATAGCTATTGTTTTATCAGGTAAAGCTTGCAAAACTGTCATAATAATAGCTATCCTCGAATAAGTGGTAGTTCTACAATAAATTCTGCCCCACCTAACTCAGTATTTGAAATCACCTTAACAGATCCTCCAAGATCAGATACAGAATCTTTAACAATTGTTAATCCCAAACCTGTGCCACCTGGTCTAGTTGTTCTACCAGGCAACCATATTTCATCTATTTTTATATCACGGATGCCAAGACCATTATCTAAAACTTTAAGCTCCACATAACCTTGTTCAGTTTCAGTAGATATGATCACTTTGCGTCCTTCATTGCGCCCCCCTTCTACATTAAAAGCATTGATGCTATTTGTCAAAAGATTTATAATAATCGACTCTAAAAGAGCAATACTTCCATAAACGCAAGGTTTACCATCAATCTTAATTTTTTGAACTTGAATATCACCGTCATCAAAAAAAGGTTGAAAAAGTTCAATAATATCGTCAATCACGCTATGAATATCTACAACACTTGTGCGACGTTTTTCTCGTTTTAATAAATGCAGTGGGAAATTTGAGAAGCGCAGTAATGACTTAGCTACTTTATAAAGCTTTAAAACAGGGTCTTCTAAAAATTCTTGATATTTCTCCTTTAGACTTTCTCGACCCTTATTTTCTATTCTTTTGGCTATTTTTTCAATTAAAGTCACTGGTTTGCCAGATTCATGAGCAAAAACTGCTGCTGTTGTTCCTGCTGTAGCTAGACTACGATAAAGCTGAAGGTCTTCACGTAATACCTTGGTTTCACGCTCTGTTACAGTTTCGTATTGCTGAACAGCCCCTCGAACTATAGGGCGAGATTCTTCAGGGACTTCTGCTTCAATAACCTCTTCAATTCTTGCTTTAGCTTCTGTAATATCACGGGGAACTTGTTTTTTAACCCTTTCTCTTTGCGTTTCAGTGACTTTAAGCCTTTCTTTAGCCATCCATTCTAATACATCAATTGCGAAGCGTTTTAACTCTAAAAAAGCTTCATTTTCAATAAAACCAAGTCTATCAGTTTTCTGAAGTAACATATCTTCAGGGTCATTAACGATGACTCTACCAATAACTGTTTTTGTTGAAGGACGTACCTCTGGATTCCTAGATCGTGCATAATTTAATTTCAACCAATCATCGTCTATATCACCATAGGGTTTTACCCGCAACCCTCGGTGGTATAGACGAACATTTCCAGCTTGAGCAAGCCATTCTCTAACTTTTTTGACAGAGACAGAAGTATTTCTAGCTGAGAAACTTTGAGGATTTAGCAAGAATACCCACAATTCAAATTCTGTTGAAGGTGTTTTGTAAGGTTCTTGAGAAAGTTCACTATGTTCTGCATGGAAAATTACTTTTCCCTGCCAGTCTAGTAAACTTGCTTCTGCAATCCCAAATTCGTTTATACTAGCTTTTAAATGATACTCAGCATCACGAAAGTAAGCATTATTTACTTGTTTTTCAATTTCAGAAAACTCTGGAGCAATAAGTTGAATACAAAAACCCGTTTGACTAGCGAATGGTTCAGTCAATAATAAAAGCTCTCTAGCTAGTCTTTTGATGTCGCGCTCAGTGAATATATTTTTAATATTACTAACTATAATGTCAGTCCCATGCCATTTATCTGTGTTATTTTTTTTGATATCAAAAGGAACATCTTCTACTACATCAGCTTCCAGAAAATCATCCCAATTGATTGTTAGAGAATATTCAATTCCTGGCTCATTTTTAGGTCTAGTTTTCAAGATTACTCGAGAACCCATCTGTAGTGCGGCTAACCTACCTAATCCTTTATTACCTACAGGTAAGCGACCTAATCGAGTAACTTCCCTGTTAGCTTTTTTTGAGCGACCTAGCACCAGCCATCCCTCGCTAATGGCATCCTTATCCATACCAACACCGTTATCTGAAATAATAATTGAGCCACCTATGGCACTAATATTGATAAGCTCTACTGTGCATTCAGTAGCATCAGCATCATAAGAGTTCTTAACCAATTCGATGATTCCTTGGTCTGGATTTGGAACAAGTTCTTCTCCTAGTCTTTGCAGGATTTTCGGTGAAAATTTAAAATACATCATTATATAGCTATAGATTCAGTAATTTGTACTTGATTAATATCAATATTAAAGTAATAAATTGATAGTCGCATTGTTCCGATTCTCACTCCAGAAAATACTGATTTAGTATCTAATAATTCTCCCCAGTCGTCCCAATGTCACCCCTCCTATCCTGATATTTGTATCCCTCCACCACCCCCGGATTTAAACTGTTCAGATATTCCTTATCGTCGTTTCAAAGTCATTGGTTCAGATCCTCACGGTTTAGATCGAGATCAAGATGGCATTGGCTGTGAAAAGTAAATCAGCGATCGCTCGTCACTCCCCCAAAAATTCTAAAATTTCGGGGAGTAGGCGCAGAAATAGCGAAGTTGACAGGCAAGCGCAAAGTAGCAATTCAAACCCTTATCTGACAGGGGTTTGAGCGTTTATCTCCTTCAGAAAGGATTACAGCCCTTTTTATACTCCTTAATTTAATTAATCCAATATTAATCCTGGTTAAGTAACTCCTTCCCTTCCTTCCATGCCTTAATATCAGCCTCGATTAAATCCTTAGCCCTATCCTTCATGTTCTCCTGTTTCTCGACGCATTTCTTCTTGAAGTCCAGGTGAAGTGATTCGGGTAAGTCAACTCTGATAATTTTTTCCTTCTCCACAGTATGCCTCAGTGCCTCTATACCTTTATATCTTCAGTATCACCGATATCCTGGTGACAATCAATGTATGCGAGTACCTCAAGTAATCTGAATATATCTTGACATTCAAATAACTCAGATATACTATGATATCCATAGCACCTAAGAACATCCCCTGATGCTTTCCTAGAAGGGTTTCGTACACTGGCGACTCAAACCCTTTGAACTGCTGTTAACTGCCTTTTGTCACACAGTCAGACAGTCACACAGCTTTTTGAGTAGTTCAACACTGACCCCAATCTCATGAGCCACTATCACCAGTTCATCATTTTGGGGTAAATCTTTCTGTTCGAGCCTTCTGAGAAATTCAGCCGCAGGCGAATTGTCCTTTTTAGGCATTTTTGCCTCGACTGCCTCTTTTAAGAGTACCCGCGCAAGTTGGGCGATTTTACGCTCCTCATGTTCCGCTAACTCCTCAAGGGCATTCTCAAACCCTTCAACGTCAACACTTATCCGTTTAGCCATAGTTTTTTCAATAGCATCACTTCCATTCAAACAGAAAAACCTAGCTAAGATTTGTTGCAATTTGCAGCTAATTGATGCTATTCTCAAACAATAGACCCCTAGAACATCCCCTGATGCTTCTCTGAGAGGGTCTAGCACCTACCCTAAGACGGCTTTTAGCTTCTGAACCTTGAAAACTAAACAGCCTAGCCACATCCTCAAAAT
>DATNRE010000075.1:0-5029 GCA_036703685.1 Candidatus Obscuribacterales bacterium | reverse complement strand
TACAACAACACCTGTACGGGGAAAATTACACCCCTACAGGTGTTGAGGCGGAGGCGGGATTAACCCCCGATACACAACTTGATGGGAATTGGGAAAACCTGGAGGGGGATGAATTAGATCCCCTCGACTCTGAAGATATTTTCCACTCCCGCAGTCAATGTTCACCCCTAGGAGAAATAGGAATTGTGAAAAACCGATTTGAGTCCGTGTTAAGAGAAAAACTCAAAGCCAGAATCCAACTGAACCCACCCCTGTTTCCGTGGGAACCCGAAGGAACTAATCTGCTGAATGAGTACCCAGACGTATTTAGGGAGGAACAGGTTCCCGCTACTCATTTGTGGATGGCTCACCGACAACAATTGAGATGGTCGATGCCCCTACCCGATCAGGTTTTTGCTCAGTTACTGGCTCCGGTGTTTACCCTGCTACAATCTGGCCTGCGAGAAGGAGCAAAATTAGTTCAGGCGGTGGAAACTTTATTTCCCAACGAGTCCCAACCCCTAAATGAATTAGCGGGTTTAGTAATTCGAGGGTCTTTACGGGGATCTTTAGATTTAAGGGAGTCCCAACCCTGTTATGAAACCGCCACCCCCGAACAACAAATGGTGTTGTTATTGTTAGCCACTCAGGAACTTCTAAATACTTTAACCCTGAATTGCGGCTTAAATCAATCGACGGTTCATCAGGAATGGTTAACAACTTTAGGGCTATTTACCGTTGATGTTGATTATATTGAAACCGAGTCTGGGACAAGTTTAAAAATCCGGGGTCAACTTCCTGATGGCGGACGGTTACAACTCTTAGGAAATGACCGATCACTAACAGCAAAACGCAATTCCCCCGGCAGTTTACATCTGGAATTGATCAACCCTGAACCGAACCAGATTTATCGACTTCATGTTTTATTAGATAGCGAGGAACAAAATCCCCTCTGTTTTGCTATTTGTCCTCAACCGAGGGTTGGGGTGGAAGTTTAGGTCAGATTAAGTTAGAGTAGGGTGGAACTTTTAACCCCCCTAGCCTAGCAAGCCGAAACCATGACAACCTCAATCCCTCTGATTAGTCAATTATGGCGACGGATTGAAGCCATACCCAAGCCAATCCCTGAAGATTCCCTTTGGCTACGGATATTTGTGCAGTTATTAGTGATTGCCGGGATTGTTGCCACGGACGTTGCGATTGAGGAGCCCCTGAATTTATGGGCAATTCCGGTCAGCATGGTTGGAGCAACCTGGAGTTGGTTTCGTCGTTACCATCGCAATGTGCCTGTTAAATTTTGTATTGCCATTGGGATGTTAGTTGCCCTGGCGGTGTTTTTTGGGCGACTGTTTGGGGAAATGAATGATACGCGGTTGGCGTTAGCGAGATTATTAATAGAATTACAGGTTTTACACAGTTTTGATTTACCCCGGCGCAGAGATTTAGGCTATTCGATGGTGATTGGATTAATTTTAATGGGAGTAGCGGGCACTCTCAGTCAAACCCTGGCTTTTGGGCCTGTGGTGTTAGTATTTGTGGCTTTAGTTTTACCGACATTAATTTTAGATTATCGTTCTCGTTTGGGATTAGGGGATATTCAATTTAACTCCAAAAAAACGCCCCAGCAACCCGGAAGCGGAGTCAATTTTAAGTCTTTAGGAATTATTTTTTTAGTGGTGGTTGGATTGGGATTAACTATTTTTATGGTTCTTCCTCGGTTTCCCAGCTATCAGTTAAGAACTTTTCCGGTCAGTTCTCCCGTTGATATGCCCCCCGGACAATTTAATGGACAACAAATTTTAAATCCCGGTTATGTGTCTTCGGGAAATGGTGATCCGAATAACCCGGGTGGCGGTGGCACGGGATTAAATCAGGAAACGGGGGCAGGAACTCTTAATGATACATTCTATTATGGATTTAATACCAAAATTAATCAGAATTTACGGGGAAATTTAACGCCCCAAGAAGTATTAAGGGTGCGATCGCAAGCCCCGGGATTTTGGCGGGTGGTGGCTTTTGACCAATATACCGGACAGGGATGGGAAATTTCTCGAAATAATAGAACCATGACTTTAAAACGTCCCCGTTGGTCGTATGAATTTAATCTTTTTCCGCCCATCACTAATGCAAAAACCCAAGAAGTAATTCAAAGTTATACCGTACTTCAACAACTTCCCAGTTTAATTCCGGCGATGAATAAACCGAAGGAAGTCTATTTTCCGACGGAGGAAATTGCTATTGATCCCGATGGGAATTTGCGATCGCCTTTAGAATTACGAGAGGGCATGACCTATACGGTGGTTTCTCAAGTTCCCCTGCGTAATCGGGCACAATTACAAGCCGCTTCTAAAAACTATCCTCAAGGGATTAAAAAATACTATTTACAAGTTCCCGATCCAATTCAAGAAAAAGTCAGAAAAAAAACCGAAGAAATTTTGGCCAGTGTAAATCAGGTCGCCCAGAACAAAAAACCCTTAGATTCCGATTATGAAAAAGCCTTATATTTAGCCCAGTATCTCAAACAAAACCCTAATTATAAATTACAAGATGAACCGCCGTTTTTAAGAAAAAATGAAGACTTAGTAGAAGCATTTCTATTTGGGTATCAAGATAGTCCCGCCGGAGAAAAAATTACCGGAGGCTACTCCGATCATTTTTCCACGGTTTTAACTATAATGTTACGTTCAATTGGGATTCCTGCCCGTCTGGTGGCTGGGTTTAACCCCGGGGAATTTAATCCCTTTACAGGATTATATGTGGTTAAAAATACCGATGCTTTTGCGATGACGGAGGTATATTTTCCCGAATATGGCTGGTTTGCCTTTAACCCCATTCCGGGGATGGATTTAATTCCTCCTTCGGTGGAAGAAGATCAAACCTTTAGCGCTTTAAAAGCCTTTTGGGAATGGGTAGCAGGTTGGCTCCCTTCTCCGGTGGCGAATGGATTACAAGCAATTTTAGGCAATTTAATTTTAGGGATATTCCAAGTTATTCGCTGGTTTTTTAGTCTGTTTACCCAAGGATGGTTAGGGATTTTTAGCGGATTAATCATCACAACAGTTATGGGATTTTTTGGCTGGTTAAGTTGGGATATTTGGCGAGGTTGGCGCTATCGTCGCTGGTTAGCTAAGTTACCCCCGGAAGAAAGTCTCTATCAACAACTTTTACAGGTTTTAGCAAGTAAAGGATACCCCAAATCTCCCACCCAAACCCCCTTAGAATATGTGTCCTGGTTACACCAATATCACTCGATTTCCGAAGTTGAAGTAATTGATGAAATCTCCCAGGCCTATATCGGTTGGCGCTATGGCGGAAAGTCGGTGAATCTCAAACAAATGCGACAATTATTAATCAATTTAAAATCATCCCATTGGAAACGCTTGAAACAGCGAAAATGGACATAATACACAAAATTGTATTTTTGTCAAGCTCGACTCTGAGGTTCTGAATCTAACCTCTAAAAAATTTGTACAACAAATTGGCTAAGATTCAGGGCCGTAGTATTAGGATTACACGAAGGAAAGGGTTTTTCTACTCCTATTTTTTGAACAAGCTACACTTCCCCAGATTATTTTTTTTGTATTATAGCACCAAAACCCGGGATTTCGTCAATAGTTGCGAATGGCATTCAATAACCTCTTGACAAAATTAGCTGAAAAAAATGATTTTAATTTTAAAATTTAAAACTATAACCGAATAGATATAACTTAAACTTATAACCAGCCATTTTGTAGAGATCGACGGCTGAATTTTAATTGCGCCCCCCAACTGTTAACAAATTTTAAGAAAATTTACATAAAATCGGAAAAGGTTGACAACAGCATAAACTGAACTGTGATTGCAAATCTGGGGTTTTTGGCTAGGGGAGCAGCCAGTTTTTCCATTGAACTATGGGACTGAAGTAGAAGTTCTTAAGATGGTAAAATACAGTCTGCTACTCGATTCGCCTGAAAATATCAAATTCTTGTAAATGCTGTTTATGTCAGTTGGGAGAAAAGCGTTGATGAAACGATTAAGTCGCCTGTTGGCTTTGTTGGTTTTGATAGTTGGTTGCTTCGGATGGACTGGAGATCAAAATGTTTTAGCTGCAAACGTCAATGTAATGCAGTATGGGGTAATTTCCCCGATCTTAGCAACGGAAGCCCCTCGGAAAAATCGGGTTGACGAGAAAATGGCCACCGTTCGCAATAAATTGGACTTAAATAATAGCGATCTGCGAGATTTTCGTCAATATAAAGGGATGTTTCCGAACTTAGGGTCAGTGATCATTAAGAATGCTCCCTATGATTCCGTCGAAGATGTATTAAAAATTTCTGGTTTGACAGAAAAACAAAAAGAAATTCTGCAACAGAATTTGGGTAACTTTACCGTAACGCCTCCAGAATCCGTATTTATCGAAGGCGACCAACGGTTAAATGTTGGAGCTTACGACTAAGCCATTCTGTGGGAATCAGTGTCAGAATATTGAGATTATGTTGACGGATTAAAAAAAAGTTAACATAATCTTTAAAGTCAGTTAACTCGGCTTCAATCCGTCACGGAGAGTGTCCAGATCTGTGACTTCCAATAACCTATCCTGGCACTGACCCATGACCCTACTTGATCTTTCTCTCCCGTCCGAGTTTCCCCTCACCTTTGATGTATTGGTAGTGGGAACTGGGGCAGCCGGATTATATACCGCCCTGTGTTTACCCGAACATTTGAGCATTGGCTTAGTCAGTAAGGATGTTTTACCCCTGTCCGCGAGTGATTGGGCCCAGGGAGGCATTGCCGCAGCGATTTCAACCGATGACTCTCCCAGTCTGCATTTAGAAGATACCTTAAAAGCGGGAGCCGGATTATGTGAACGGTCGGCGGTAGAATTTCTGGTTAATCACGCCCCCGAATGTATTCACCGTTTAGTCGATTTAGGCGTAGCTTTTGACCGCCATCAAAGTCAGTTAGCCCTAACCTTAGAAGCCGCCCACTCCCGTCACCGCGTCCTACACGCCGCCGATACAACCGGACGGGCAGTAATTACGACCTTAACAGAACGAGTTTTAGAAAGACC
>DATNRE010000074.1:0-6076 GCA_036703685.1 Candidatus Obscuribacterales bacterium | reverse complement strand
CCTTTGGAAACCCCATCCAGTTCGTTTAAATTTGAGTATTTTAAATCTGAAAATCCGGTTTGGGGGCGGGTTAAATTAGCGATCGCTTTAGTTACAAATTTAATCCAATACCGACCGCGACGGGTGTTGTGTGGTCATATTAATTTAGCCCATTTGGTACAAACATTTTGTCAACCCTTGGGCATTCCTTACACCGTATTAACCTATGGTAAAGAAGTCTGGGAACCCCTGCCAAAAAAATATCAAAAAGCTCTACAAAATGCCGATCAAATTTGGACAATTAGCCGCTATAGTCGCGATCAAGCCTGTGCTGCGAATCAGTTAAATCCCGATCGGTTTCAAATGTTACCCTGTATGGTGGATGGGGAAAAATTTACTCCTGGCCCCAAACCCCAAGAATTAATCCAACGCTATCAGTTACAGGATGCCCGGGTATTGATTACCGTGGCCCGTTTGTGGAAAGGTGATCCCTATAAAGGAGTGGATGTCACCATTCGCGCCCTTTCTCAAATTTCCCAAGTCTTTCCCGATGTCAAATATTTAGTCATTGGTCGGGGGGATGACCAACCTAGATTACAACAGTTGGCGCAGGATTTAGGGGTGAGCGATCGGGTCATTTTTGCCGGATTTGTTCCTACTGAGGAATTAGTCGATCATTATCGGGTTTGTGATGGTTATGTTATGCCCTCTCAAGAAGGGTTTGGGATTGTTTATTTAGAGGCGATGGCCTGTGAGAAGCCCGTTATTGCCGGGGATAGCGATGGGTCAGCCGATCCCCTACAGGATGGAAAATTGGGCTGGCAAGTGCCTCACCGCGATGTAGAGGCGGTTGCAGCGGCTTGTATTCAACTGCTTCAGGGTCAGGATCAACGCTGTCATGGGGCTTGGTTACGGGAGCAATGTTTGGCCTATTTCGGAAAACCTGCCTTTGAGGGCCGAGTTCAGGAGTTGCTGGATCAAAAAGTAGTATCATAGACATTAAAATATCAAAGTTTAAATTTTTAAGGGTTCCATCAGATTAAATCTGGCTTGAATAATTAAGGAGATAGCTGTGAACCAAGAGCGGTTCAAAACTCTACAAATCAGACTTTCGGGTTTGACTAACTGGCTGATTACCTTAGCTGTAATTGGCATTTTAATTTCTATTGGTTTGGGTTGGTTAGTTAAGGGTGTTCTGATTTTAATTGCGGTAATTGCGATTACTCCGATTTTGGTGATTTTGGGTGTGCAGTGGTGGTTAAAACGCAATTTAATTCAAGATCAATGTCCGGTTTGTAGCCATGAATTTCCGGCTTTTAATACCACTCAATTTCAATGTCCTAACTGTGGAGAACCGTTAAAAATTGAACAGGGGCGTTTTAGTCGGTTGACTCCTCCAGGGACTATTGATGTGCAAGCGGTTGATGTTTCAGTTCAACGGTTAGAAGATTAAATTAAATTCATTGAATAAAACAAAGGAGCATATATTCATGTCTGAAGATAAAGCCACTATTTTAGTTACCGGAGGAGCGGGTTATATTGGTTCCCATGCGGTTTTAGCCCTACAACGCTCTGGGTATAATGTGATTATTCTCGATAATTTAGTTTATGGACATCAAGACTTAGTAGAAACGGTCTTAAAAACGGAATTAATTATTGGGGATACTAATGATCGTCCGTTGCTCGATCAGTTATTTTCCAGTCGCAAAATTGATGCAGTTATGCACTTTTCTGCATACGCTTATGTGGGGGAATCTGTTACTAATCCTGATAAATATTATCGCAATAATGTGGTGGGAACTTTAACATTATTAGAAGCAATGAAAGAGGCAGGAATTAATAGGTTTGTGTTTTCCTCAACCTGCGCCACATACGGAGTTCCTGATAGTGTTCCCATTCCTGAAGATCATCCCCAAAATCCCATTAATCCCTATGGGGCGACTAAATTAATGGTAGAGAGAATTCTATCGGATTTTGATGTCGCCTATGATTTTAAATCCGTACGTTTTCGTTATTTTAATGCCGCTGGAGCCGACCCAGACGGGTTATTAGGGGAAGATCATAATCCCGAAACCCATTTAATTCCCTTAACGTTATTAGCGGCATTAGGAAAACGAGATTCTATTTCTATTTTTGGGACGGATTATCCCACACCCGATGGCACTTGTATTCGAGATTATATTCATGTTACCGATTTAGCAACCGCCCATATTTTAGGGTTAGAATATTTATTAAATGGCGGAAAGACGGATGTTTTTAATTTGGGAAATGGCAAAGGATTTTCCGTTAAAGAGGTAATAGAAACCGCTAGGGAAGTTACGGGAAAAGAGATTAAAGTGATTGAATGCGATCGCCGCCCCGGAGATCCACCTAGTTTAGTAGGAAGTGGAGAAAAAGCCCGAACAATATTAGGTTGGAATCCCCAATATCCCGATCTTCAAAATATTATGACCCATGCTTGGAATTGGCATCAAAAACGACACACCTAACCGTAGTAAGCCCTTCAGGGCTTTCTTTATAATACTACGATCACAAACCCTGTTTCTAACAAAATATGTCTATTTTTAATAAAAACTGTCTGAGAAACCCGGTTTCTCAATGGGATGACTAGGACTAAGCCCTGAAGGGCTTACTACAATGATACGAGAAAATCCCCAGAACAGAAACCGGGTTTCTTAATTGAATCTTGAGTAAGCTGCCAAAACTGTCTGAGAAACACGGTTTCTTGTGGTGTTTTTTGATGCGTGGTGCTAAGATAACTCTATAATTATCAGAATCAAAAATAGGTGAAAACTATGTCAACAGTTTATCGGTTGAAAGCCAGCGAACTAGATACTAATATTTTAGAAGAAATTAAAGCAACTTTTGGAGATAAAGAAATTGAAATCATTGTTTCCCAATTTGATGAAACTGAATACCTTTTAAAATCAGAATTCAATAAAAATCGACTTTTAAAAGCCGTTGATAATGTGAAAAATCGGCAAAATTTAGTTGAAGTTAACTTACAGGATTTACAATGAGCAGAAGAATTGTTTTTGAATCTTCTGCCTTTGAAGATTTTACTGAGTGGTCAAAATTAGACAAAAAGATTTATCGCAAAATTGTTGAACTGATTAAAGATATAGAGCGATCGCCATTTGAAGGATTAACAGTAAATAGTTGTAGAGTGGGCAGAAAAAATGCTTTAAATTTCCTGCTTTCACCCATTCACCAACCGGGTTTCTCTCAAAACCTCTGTTTATTTAACGAAAATTATCTCAGAAACCAGGTTTCTTGGAATTTGGCTGTGGATATGCCATAATTAATCAGAGCATGAGATGAGTCATTAACTATGAAAACTTCTATTGAACTTAACGAAGAATTGGTTAAAGAAGCATTCAGTTTAACCAATTTAAAGACAGAAAAAGAACTGATTGATTTTGCTTTGCAAGAACTAATTCGCACACGCAAAAAGCGAAATTTACTCGATTTAAGCGGACAAATTCAATTTTCGACTGACTACGACTATAAGGCTTTACGCGAAAACCGAAATGTTTCTGATTGATACGTCTGTTTGGATCAGTGTTTTCAGAGATCGCACAGGTGTAGTCCGTCAATCCTTGGAAGCAATGATTAATTTTGCTTTTACTTCTTCATGAATAAGTTTCAATAACTCTTCTTATTCAGAAGATTCTCGCCGCGAGTAACGGATCGTTGAATCCCCTCGTCCAAAATGTGATCGCGACATCTCAAGTACCTGTTGATACTTTACTCTGTTATATTGTGTTTGGATGTGATCGCAACAAAAAAAGTAATCTTGAATTTTAATGTTGATTATTGCTTATTTGTAGTAAGCCCTTCAGGGCTGACTCATCAATCCTAATTATGAGTAATAAATTTACCAGCAAATATGGATTAAGCCCTGAAGGGCTTACTACTTTCCATCAAATCAATAGAAAAATGTCAATCTTCTTAACATCAATTTCGGTCATTTTACAGCAAAATCATAGTATTGAGTAAAGCATGATTTTATGAGTATAGTTCCTGCCGCCGTTAGTGATAAAAACCGCATCATTCCCCCGGAATTGAATGTCCCGCCCCGTCTGTTGTTGGGGCCGGGGCCATCCAATGCCAACCCCCGGGTATTGCAGGCGCTGGCGATGTCCCCCGTCGGACACCTCGACCCCTATTTCCTGCAATTGATGGACGAGGTACAAACCCTACTGCGGTATGCTTGGCAAACCGATAACCCCATGACTATCCCCATGAGTGGCACCGGAAGCGCCGCCATGGAAGCGACCCTAGCCAATATTGTTGAACCTGGGGACGTGGTTTTAGTCGGGGTGATGGGGTATTTTGGCTATCGGTTGGTGGATATGGCCGGCCGTTATGGAGCCGATGTGCGAAAATTAGTGAAACCCTGGGGGCGGGTATTTAGTTTAGAAGAACTGCGGCAAGGGCTAGAAACCCATCGTCCCAAGGTCTTAGCCATTGTCCATGCGGAAACCTCGACGGGCGCCTGTCAACCCTTGGAAGGGTTAGGTCAATTATGTCGAGAATTTGATTGTTTATTATTAGTAGATACCGTCACCAGTTTAGGCGGTGTACCCCTATTTTTAGATGCTTGGGGTGTGGATTTATCCTATAGTTGTAGTCAGAAAGGCCTAGGTTGTCCCCCGGGTTTAGGGCCTTTTACCATGAGTCCTCGGGCGGTTGAAATCTTAAAAAATCGTCCGACAAAAGTGGCGAATTGGTATTTAGATGTTTCTCTACTTTCCCAATATTGGGGTCAGGATCGAGTCTATCATCATACCGCCCCGGTTAATATGAATTATGGGTTACGAGAAGCCCTGAGAATTTTAGCCCAAGAAGGATTAGAAGCCAGTTGGAATCGTCATCTAACCAATGCTAAATTGTTATGGGAGGGGTTAGAGGAGTTAGGATTAGTGTGTCATGTTCATGAAGATTATCGTTTACCGACTTTAACAACGGTTCGTATTCCTGAAGGAGTGGATGGAAAAGCAATTTCCCGTCAACTTTTGACCGAATATAATATTGAAATTGGCAATGGTTTAGGAGAATTAGCAGGTCAAGTTTGGCGAGTGGGACTGATGGGATATAATAGCCGTCCTGAAAATGTGCTGTTATTATTATCGGCTTTAAAACGGGTATTAAACCGTTAATTTAGGCAAAAAAAAACCGGGTTTCTTGGGCTTCTGGCTACCCCATTTCTCAATTATAGGACTTACGCATCACCGCTATCAATAGTAGGGGTAATTCATGAATTACCCCTACATCTAGGGTTACATCCCCCAATTTGCGTAAGTCCTGAATTAGTTTCTCTGAATGTCCAAGGTTTTCACCGTTAAGACTTGGGGCGGAGTGGCATCGGGAGGATAAATCAACTCCACTCCCACCCTACGAGAGCCCCCGGCGGGTAAATTTAAGGTAACTAACCCTTCCCCCTGCTGTCCCTGACGTTGGACAAGGTGAAAATAACGCTGTTGGGTTTGTCCAAAATCATCAACATAACTCAGTCGCACCGTCCCTCGGAAAAATACCTGTCCCTGGGGTGGTTCGATAAAGGTTAATCGATTCGATGCGACGTTTTGTTTAAACGGAGTTTGAATTGATAAACTCACCGTTTGGGATTGGGGCGTAGGATTATACAAGGGTAAAGTGAGGTTATAACGCACTCCATAATTGCCGTGGGCGCGCAAAGCTGTATCTGGATAACGAGCTAACAAAGGTGCGCTTTGAACCTGCTGGGTTCCTAGTGTTGCCGTTGATACCGTACTTAAAGGATAGGAAAAAGCCGATCCCCGATAGGGAAGGGTTAAATAATTCATCCCCGGACGGTCTACCACTGTCCCCGTCCATTCAGATCCTACAGATACCCCGGCCACACGACCATAAACCTTTTCTCCGGTATAGACATTTTCCCCGGGAGTTGGGATTACATCTCGGGGTTCGGCCAGTTTTCCTAGATTTAAAAATTCCTGCCATGGACTAAAAAGTGAGGTGGGGGAGGTTAAAAAAGGAGTCAGAGAAACCCTAGGAACAAGGGGCATTGTCGGAGAACCTGCCGGGGGATTAAATCGCACTAAATTCGCTAGAT
>DATNRE010000073.1:0-5506 GCA_036703685.1 Candidatus Obscuribacterales bacterium | reverse complement strand
TCTTGAATATTCATCGAACTCGCACAACCTCCTAAAAACCTCACCCCTACAACTGTATTAGATGTCTAGGTCATTTGGCGAACAAAAAGCCAAACCGTTTCAATTTTGCCATTCTCACCGGGTTAATCGCTAGGGGTGTCTGTCCCCAATTTCTCCAGTATTAGGATTTCATCCCATAGAATATAGGTTTATGGATTCTTTTTTTACATCACGAGAAAGTCAGATTTTCTTAATCTATTTACAATCTGTTAAGTAATCTGACCAAACATAACCTTGTAAGGGTTTAATAATTTTTGTCCATTTTTCTCCCTCACTGCCATCGGTTTCTCCTAATGCGACAATAGTTCCATTTTTAAGAGTTCCAATCACTTTTCCATTAGGTTTTTGTCGAACATTTAGGGGGGTTCCCGTGGGGTCAGCCACGATACAATAACCGATAATATTCTGTGCTAATTGGACTTGATGATTAGTTTGAGAAAGAGTGGGATAAGATTGAATTGCCGTATTTGCAGGGGTTGTAAAACTTAGGGTAATGGGAACTAATCCTAAAATAGCGGATTTAAAAATGTTATGTCCAGATATTTTATTCATGGGGTTTTCCTTCCTTTATTCAACAGTGGATTAAAGTTGCACCCCTAGGCTGTTACTTGGCGCTTTTTTATCTGATAACCCCTGAGAACGTGAGGGTGATCAGATGCAAACACCTAACAGCCTAACCCCATTATAAACTATTTTTGAACTTCATCCTCAAAAATATCTAATTGTTCTACAGAATCATCTTTTTTATCCTGTTTCTTAATTCCTTTTCTCAATCCCATGGCAATTTTACTATGCTTTTCAATTTGACGCATCACTTGTTTAGCCCGTTGAATTACCACATCCGGTAAACCCGCTAACCGTCCCGCTTCAATTCCATAGGATTTATCGGCTCCTCCGGGCTGAACTTGATGCAAAAATATAATTTTATCGGGTAATTCTTTAACCGTAACTTGATAGTTAGCTACATTGGGAATAATTGAAGCTAATTCATTTAATTCGTGATAATGGGTGGCAAAAATTGTCCGAGACCGAATTTCTGTGGCTAAATATTCCGCCACTGACCAAGCAATGGATAACCCGTCAAAGGTAGCCGTCCCCCGACCAATTTCATCGAGTAAAACCAAGGATTTAGGGGTGGCATGATTTAAAATATTAGCGGTTTCATTCATTTCTACCATAAACGTAGATTGACCTGTGGCTAAATCATCCACCGCCCCAACTCGGGTAAAAATGCGATCGCAAATTCCTAATTTAGCGGATTTAGCCGGAACAAAACTCCCCACTTGAGCTAATAATTGAATTAACCCCACTTGCCGTAAATAACAACTTTTCCCACTGGCATTTGGCCCGGTTAAAATAACTAAATCAGGGTGAGCATAGGGTTTAACTCCTGGGGTTTCTGATCCTTCTTCCTGACTTCCTAACTGAGCGGTATTCGGAACAAAAAACCCAGGGGGTAAGGATTTTTCAACTACGGGATGGCGACCTTCAATAATTTTAACTTCTCGACTATTCACCATTTCAGGACGACAATAACCTTGATAAACTGCAATATCGGCTAACCCAGATAAAACATCAATTGCAGCCACCGCCCGCGATACATCCCTAATTAATTCTGAGTGTTCTCCCACTTCTAATCTTAATCGCAGAAAAATCTCATATTCTAATTGGTTTAAATCGTCTTTTGCCGTTAAAATTCTGGCTTCTCGTTCCTTTAATTCTGGGGTAATAAATCGTTCTTCATTGGTTAAGGTTTGTTTCCGAATATAATCCGTTGGAGCTTGATCTAATTTAGATCGTGTTATACTAATATAATAACCGAAAGCTTTATTAAAACCCACTTTTAAAGTCGAAATTCCGGTACGTTCCCGTTCTTGAACTTCCAAGTTTGCTAACCATTGTTGATCGGCTTCTGCTAATACCCGCAGCGCGTCTAATTGTTCATCCATTCCTGACCGAATAATTCCCCCTTCTTTCAAATGTTGGGGCGGGGAATCTACTAAATAGGATTGAATTTTATGGGCCAATTCTTCTAAGATGGGAGGAACAGTTTGTAGGGCTTTTAAATAAGGAGAATGACCTTGACTGACTAAAACCGATAATTCCGGTAATTTGGCCAAGGAATCGGCCAAAGCCACTAAATCCCTAGCATTTGCCGTGCCATTTCCTGCCCGTCCAGTTAACCGTTCTAAATCATAAATTTGTCGGAGTAATTGTTGCAATTGAAACCTTAATTCATGATTTTCTACTAACTCTTGAATCGTGTCATGGCGCGCCCGAATTCCTCGCAGATCTAATAAAGGTTGTAATAACCAACGACGCAACGCCCGACCTCCCATGGCGGTGCTAGTTTTATCTAAAGCCCATAATAAAGACCCGTGTAACGTGCCATCCCGAACGGTTTGGGTAATTTCTAAATTGCGACGACTTTGATAATCTAGGATTAAATAATCGGTAATTGTGTAGGTACGAAGTTGTTGTAGGGGAACTTGATTTTGCCGTTGAGTATCTTCTAAATAATCTAATAATCCTCCGGCGGCGCGCACTCCGAGGGGTAAATGATCACAGCCTAAACCTTCTAAGGATCGCAGTTGAAATTGTTCTAAAACTTTATTTCTAGCTTCACTGAGACTAAAGGGAAATTGCGATCGCAAGGAATAACAAAAACAATTGGGTAAACAATCAGGTAACTGACTAGATTTTTCCCCAGGACGGAGCATTTTTCCTAAATCCGGGGCATTAATTGGAAACAACACTTCCGACGGTTGTAGACGCATTAACTCTTGGGTCAGTTGTTCTAAATTTTGCGATTGGGTGGTTAAAAATTCCCCCGTAGAAATATCAGAATAGGCTAACCCCCAATGATCTCCAGCAATCACAACTGCGGCTAAATAATTATTTTTACGACCCTTGAGCATTCCGTCATCCGTCAGAGTTCCGGGGGTTAAAATTCGGGTAATTTCTCGACGAACTTGGCGTTTTTCTCTAGCCGCAATTTCCGCATCTTCAACTTGATCACAAATTGCCACCGCATAGCCTTTTTCTAATAGCATAGTGGCATAGCGTTCGACTGCATGATGGGGAACCCCCGTCATCGGCACTCGCCCGATTTCTTTGCCTCCGTGTTTTGCCGTTTGCACTAATTCCAATTCTTGCGCTATTGTGATAGCATCCTGAAAAAAACACTCAAAGAAATCTCCGACCCGAAATAATAGTAAGGCATGGGGATATTGTTCTTTGACTTCAATATAGCGGTGCATCATTTCTGATAACTTTTCCCGATCAAGCTGGCGATAGTCTGCATTGGGCGGAAGTGAATTTTCGGGAACTGAAGGGGCAGAGGACGTAGTGGAGGGAACGCTCATAGTTTTTTGAAGATGCAAGCCAAGACTAACCCTTAAGACTTTAGCGCGTTTAGTGGCTTTCTGCCAATAGGTAGCACTTTAGTTTAGACTTTAATTCATGCAAATCTTAGTCCACAACAGTCGTCAGACTGTATTTTTAAAGTGACACGCGATCGCATTTTATCCAAAAATCTAGCCCTGAAATTGGCTAGTATTTACGCCTTTATCAGTAGTATTTGGGTGTTTTCATCCGATCAACTCCTGTATTTCCTCGTGCCTAATTCCCAATTTTTAAATCTGATTCATAGCATCAAAGGAGGACTTTTTATTGCAGTCACAAGCACCCTGCTCTACTTTCTCATCCGGTTAGGAACTCATCATTTAGAAAAGTCCGAACAGAGATATCGAAGTTTGTTTTCTGCCCATCCTCAACCGATGTGGGTTTATGATGTCAAAACCCTTAACTTTCTAGCGGTTAATCAAGCCGCCATTCAACATTATGGCTATTCAGAAGCCGAATTTCTTGGTATGAAAATTACGGAAATTCGACCCCCGGAAGAAATTCCCCGACTGATGGAAAGTCTATCTAAAATTCAGACGGGATTGAATCGAGTTGGGCTATGGCGACATTATAAGAAAGATGGGACATTAATAGCCGTAGAAATAACCGGTCATACTTTAGAATGGAAAGGTAAATTTGCTGAAGTTATTCTCGCTCAAGATGTTACAGAACGGCTCAAAACTAAAGCCGAATTAGAACATTATGCCTTTAGTGATTTACTCACCGGATTAGCCAACCGGAGTTTATTATTAGAACGCTTACAAATTGCGATTAATTACTCCTCCAAAAAATTTGCGGTTTTATCCTTAGATATTGATCGATTTAAGCCCCTTAAATATGCCTTTGGTCATGATTTAGCCGAACAACTATTAATTGCCATTGCCCAGCGCCTTAAAACCTTTGTCAATTCCAGGGATATTGTGGCTCGAGTGGGAACCGATGAATTTGCAATTTTATTTACTGATATTGGCAATTATAATATTTTAACCGAAAAAATTGAACGTATTCATGCGGCTTTAGATTTTCCCTTTCGGTTAGATACGGTGACGATTTCATCCGCGACCAGTATTGGTGTGGTTTTAGATCCATTCCAGAGTCAACGTCCCGAAGATTATCTCCAAGCCGCCGATACCGCCATGTATTACGCCAAACAAAAAGGACGGGGAACAACGGTATTTTATGAACCCAGTATGGCAAAAATTGTGGCTGAACATCTGCAATTAGAAGCGGATTTACAACGGGCAATTGAACGTCAACAACTGAGTTTAAATTATCAACCTATTGTTTCCTTAGAAACTCAAAAAGTGGTCGGTTTTGAAGCCTTAGTTCGTTGGCATCATCCCGACCGGGGGTTTGTGTCTCCAGTTCAGTTAATTAATTTAGCCGAAAAAGCCGGGTTAATTGTCTCCATGGGACAATGGGTTTTATCCCAAGCCTGTAAACACTTATTAGAATGGCAAACCCAATTTCCTCATCTTTATGTGAGTGTTAATCTTTCGGAAATTCAATTACGATATCCGAATTTAATTCAAGAAGTGAAACGGGTTTTAGATTCTTTAGAACTGCCTCCTTTTAGTCTAAAATTAGAAATCACAGAGAGTAGTTTAATGGAGAATATAAACCATGCTACCGGATTATTAGAACAGTTAAAAGCCCTTAAAATTCGGTTATTAATCGATGATTTTGGGACGGGATATTCTTCTTTAAGTTATTTACAAAAGCTGCCCGTAGATACCTTGAAAATAGATCGTTCTTTTGTCCAAAATATCGAAATTGAAAATAAGGATTTTGAGATTGCTAAAACTATTATTAATTTGGCTCATAGTTTGGGATTAAAAGTTGTAGCCGAGGGAATTGAAACCGCCAAACAAGTTGAAATTTTTCAGCAACTCGGCTGTGACTTTGGACAGGGCTATTTATTCTCTCCTCCCCTAAACCCCACAGAGGTGATGAATTTTATTAACCAAAAACGTTGAAATAACCGCCCTAGATATTCACCTCAAAACCGTTAAGATCAAAGATAAATTGGAGTAATCATTAAATATCCTATGGCAAGAGGCGA
>DATNRE010000072.1:0-4101 GCA_036703685.1 Candidatus Obscuribacterales bacterium | reverse complement strand
TGACACATTCAAATCTTCTAAGACTATTGTTTGATTTTCACGAATAATCTGAGTTGAAAGTTTGTGTAAAAAATCGTTTCGGGTATCAGAAATTTTAGCATGAAGTTTAGCTAGTTTCTTTCTAGCAACCTCCCTTCTTTTGCTCCCTTTCTGTTTCCTTGACAAATTGCGTTGTAATTTCCTTAAACGCTTTAATTGTTTCTTTAAAGGTTTAGGTGATTTAATTTTTTCACCGTTGCTTAGTGTAGCAAAATCAGTGATGCCTAAATCAATTCCAACACTTTGTGCATTTTTCGGTAATTGTTGAGGATTAAACTCAATTACAAAGCTGACAAAATATCTATCAGCACTATCTTTGACTAGGGTAACACTAGAAGGAACTGCGGGTAATTCTCTGCTCCAGATTACTTTAATATCACCTATTTTAGCCAGGTGAATGTAATCAGAATTAGGAGAGAGTTTAAACCCATTATCGGTAAATCTAGCTGATTGCTTGGATTTACGTTTCTTGAATCTGGGTGGTTTAACTTTCTTGCCTTTTCTCTGGACTTTACAAGATTTGAAAAAGTTGGAATAAGCCTGCTCCAAATCTCTTAAAGACTGTTGCAAGGGAACAGAGGAAACTTCTGTTAACCATTCTTTTTCCTCGGTTTTCTTGAGGTCTGTAAGTCTTTTAGAAAGTTCACTACTAGAAGGTTTTTTATTACCCGCACAGTATTGGTCTTGGCAGTAAGCCAAGGCATCGTTAAAAACTACACGACAACAACCAAATAATTGAGACATCAGCCTCTTTTGTTGGTCTGTTGGGTAGATTCTGTATCGATATCTTAGCTTCATTGCCTTGGTTTAAAACCTTCTTCTTTAGTGTACACTAAAATAGAATAAAAAGCCGTCGTGGAACGGCCTGCCCTGAGCCTGTCGAAGGGACGGGGTTTTAAACCCAAAATTTCCGATAATTGGAAATAGCCAGCTTTGACTTAATTATTGTAAAAACATTATTAAATTAACCGATCGCTTGTGCCATCCCAAAAAGCTCAAAAGATTGATTTAAATGGGGATTATCCTTGTCCCTGTCGGCGAAAGGGGCGACTGGTTCCCATTGCGCTGACCGAAGCCTTTGGCTGCGATCGCTGTCAGCAAATTTTCGTGGTCGATGAGAGTGGTTATTGCTTAGAACAACTCGCCACCCATTATCCTTATAAACAAGCTTGGCGTTGGACAGGTCATCAATGGAATAGAGCCAGTCCAGGGTTAAAAGCCCACTATTTACCCATGGCTTTAGGGATGCTCTTAATTCCATTAGTGATCTGGTTACCATTAGCCTTGTATTCACCTGGGCCAAATTTGGTGTTATGGGCGATGGTTGCTATTGTCTTAGCGATGTTACCCGCACTGATCGTTTGGCTCGCTTACAGGCGTTAGCGGCATGATAATTGATGATTTCTCTCTCCTTCCGACCGACAATCCTTTGCGTCGTGCTTACCTGGCTAGTTTTGAATTAGCCAAAACCAAAGGAGCAGATCGCAGTCTCGCCTTGCAACTGATGGCGAAAGCCTTGCGATCGCGACAGAATGACATCCTAGAAGCCAATACCCTCGACCTAGAAGCCAGTCGCAACCTAGGGCTCTCGGAATTAATCACCGACTGGCTGAAACTCACCCCAGAACGCCTAGAAACCACCGTTCAAATTTTAGAACGTCTGGGACAACTGCCCGATCCCATTGGTCGGGTGATGAGTGCTTCCTATCAACTCGAACAGGGACAAACCTACTTTCAACCCATTCCCCTAGGGGTCGTGGCATTAGTTTATGAAGCCTTCCCCGAATTAGCCGCCATTGCCACCGGACTCTGTTTAAAAACCGCCAATAGTTTAGTGCTGTTAGGGGGTACGGAAGCCACCCATTCTAATCAGATGATTATTCAAACCTTGCAAATCGCCTTAGAAGAATCGGGACTGCCCCCAGGTTGTTTAGAAATTCTACCGCCAGAACCCCAGACCTCGATGCAATCGTTAGTAACCCAAGACAAATATATCAATTTAGTAATTCCCTATGGACGCCCCCAGTTTGTGCAAAAAGTGGTGAATCAATCCACGGTTCCAGTGTTGCGTTCCGCCGTGGGAAATTGTTATTTATATTGGTCATCTACGGCGAGTGTGGATACGGCGCGATGGATGATCTTAGATAGTCATGATGGTAAACCGGATGCGGTGAATGCCATTGAAAAAGTTTTGATTGATCCTAATCAAAAAAGCTCATCCCTAGTACGATTGTGGAATAACTTACGCGAAGCTGGATTTGAACTGCGAGGAGATGAAGTGCTCGCCCAAGAATTTTCGGAATTAAGATTAGCAGAAACCACAGAATGGTCAGAACCCTATTTAACTCCCACCATTGCTTTTAAACGGGTGGACAATTTAGAAAAAGCGATTATTTGGATGAATACCCATAGTAGCGGTCATGCTAACTGTTTAGCCACCGAATCCTATTCCGAGAGTCGAAAATTTGCCCAGGATGTCAATAGTGCCTTGACCTTTATTAATGCGTCCCCTCGATTTTCCCGTCACTTGAACCGAGGAGACGCAATCTTTCTGGGAATTTCTAACCAGAAAGGATATCGTCGGGGATTAATTGGTTTAGAAGCTCTGATGACCCTGAAGCACGTTGTTCAGGGTAATCGGCAATTTTAGATCCGTTGAGCTTCAGCATTGGCGGGGGGTAATTTTACTTTTTGGGCTAACCCTAACGCCTGTAATAGCGAAATGGTCATCCAGGTTAAGTCAATTTCCCACCATTGCAAACCGTGACGGGCGGAATATTGAAAAGCATGGTGATTATTGTGCCAACCTTCACCATAGGTAACAACGGCGACCCACCAGCAGTTGCGGGAGGAATCTCCCGACTCGTAGGTTTGATACCCAAATTTGTGAGTCGCACTATTGACAAACCAGGTGCAGTGGAACATTACCACCACCCGAAAGAAAATACCCCAGACCACAAAGGGCCAGCCACCCATCAGATACAGCAAAAATCCAAATACCACTTGAATCACCAAGAAGTAGGTTTGGAAGAACTGATATACGGGGTCATCGGAAATATCTTTGGTGTAGCGGGGGATTTGTTCATCCGCAGGAGTGTGGAACAACATCCAGCCCATGTGACTCCACCAAAAGCCTTTTGTGGAATCATGGGGATCTTGCTCCTGATCGGAATATTGATGATGGAGACGGTGTAACCCGATCCAATCAATGGGCCCTCCTTGGCAAGCTAGGGTTCCACAAAAGATTAAAAAATATTCTAACCATTTGGGAGCCTCAAAACTGCGATGACTAACGAGGCGGTGAAATCCTAGGGTAATTCCCAAGCCTCCAGTCACCCAATGCAAAAACAGAGCTAGGCCCACGGCAGACCAGCTAAAGTTACTGGGTAAAAATACCAGCAGTGCGGCAGCATGGAGCGACACCATAAAAGCAATGGTGATCCAGTCGGGCTTATATTGAGGTGAAGTTGCAATCGTCATGAAGAAACGAAAATTCGAGCTTTTTTTTTTAACGAAAGAGTCCTATTGACGTCATAATATCCACCGCCCACAAATTGATTGAGTTCAGTGATGATATCTAGCATCGAACAGCTAAAAGAAGCAGAACAGGAACTATTTCCGATTTTTTCTGGTATTGACACGCAGGTCAAGCATAATCTTAAACGAGTTTTAGATTCCTTCCGTCGCTACCGAGTTGGAACTCACCACTTTGCAGGCGTTACAGGTTATGGCCACGATGATTTGGGACGTCAAACCTTAGATCAAGTCTTTGCTGAGATTATGGGGGCCGAATCTGCTGCGGTACGAGTGCAGTTTGTTTCTGGAACCCACGCCATTACCTGTGCCTTATTTGGCTGTTTACGTCCTGGGGACGAACTGCTGGCGGTAGCTGGCGCTCCCTACGATACCTTGGAGGAGGTGATCGGTGTGCGCGGTCAAGGTCAAGGTTCACTATTAGAGTTTGGCATATCTTACCGTCAATTGGAGCTAACTGTCTCAGGAAAAATTGATTGGGAGGGTTTAAAGTCGGCAATAGGGGCTAAAACCCGTATGGTTTTGATT
>DATNRE010000071.1:0-5589 GCA_036703685.1 Candidatus Obscuribacterales bacterium | reverse complement strand
CGGATTAATTGTTCCCATCGGTTTATGGGTTTTAAAAGAAGCCTGTCAACAGTTAAAAACCTGGCAAGATCGGGGTTTATTTAAACGTACCATTAAAATGAGCGTTAATTTATCAGTAAAACAGTTTTCTCAACTGAATTTAATTCAAAATATTGATAAAATTATTTTGCAAACTCAATTAAATAGTAGTTATTTAAAATTGGAAATTACCGAAAGCGCGATCATGGAACATCCCGAATCCGCCGCCGAACTTTTACAACAACTCAGAGATCGAGATATTCAGTTAAGTATTGATGATTTTGGCACGGGTTATTCCTCCCTCAGTTATTTACATCGATTTCCTTTACATAATTTAAAAATTGATCGATCTTTTATTCAAGGAATTAGTCAAACTCGTCAAAATTTAGAAATTATTCAAGCCATTATTACCCTCGCCCATCATCTGAATATGAACGTTACCGCCGAAGGAGTAGAAACCCCCGAACAATTGTCCCTACTTAGAAGTTTGGGATGTGAAGAAGGGCAAGGTTATTTCTTCGCCCGTCCTTTAGAAGCGAATGCGGCTGAAGCGTTATTAGCAGAGAACCCCCATTGGTAATTAAAATTAATAAATTTTTGATTAATTTTTTACCCCTTAATGTTAGTCTAAGGGATAGGAAACTGTGTTGCTAATTCTACCTAAAAGTACCTTGACGAGCATATCTGTACCCTATTTATGGGAAAGTCAAACCGGAGGAGATTTAAGTTTAGACTCCACCCTAGGAGATTTACCCCTATACGATTTTCAAGTGGTTTTGGGTTCGAGTGTACGAACCCTGGTACAACAGTTTGAAAGACATCCCTTGCTACCGGGAGTGATTATTGTAGACCCCCAGGAAAACTCTACTTCTGAGTTTTTGGGGATGATTTCTCGGCGGGATCTCCTAGAATTTTTTCTCCGTCCCCGGGGGTTAGAATTATTTTTAGATCAATCCCTAGATGTACTTTATAGTTATGTTAGAACCCCCGTATTAGTATTACCTGCCCAAACCACAATTCTAGCAGCAACTCAACAATCCTTAAAGCGAACTGCCCCGGGATATATCGATCCGATTGTAGTCCAGGGAAATTGGCCATCTTCACCGGATTATCCCTGGACAGTTTCCTATCGGCTTTTAAACAGTCATGAATTGAATCTTGCCTATTGGCAAATTCGAGGCATTGAAACTCAAGTTCGCTATGAAAGAACTCAAGTTCAACTGTTACAAAGTGAAAAAATGGCGAGTTTAGGAAGATTAGTCGATGGCGTGGCCCATGAAATTTTAGATCCGGTGGGATTTATTTGGGGCAATTTAACCCATTTAGTCACCTATAGTGATGGTTTAATTGAACTTTTAGATGCCTATGAATCCCATTATGCCCAGAAATTTCCCGCCATTGAAGAACTAAAAGAAGAAATAGAATTTGACTTTCTCCGCCAGGATTTTCCTCGGATTCTATCGAGTATCAAAAGTGGTACGGAACGATTGAGTAAATTAGCCACCAGTTTACAAAATTTTTGTCATATTGATGAAATCCATCCCAAACCTGCGGATTTACACAGTCATTTAGATAGTATTTTACTGTTAATGAAAAGCCGGATTAACCGAGAAATTGACGTGGTTAAAAATTACGGCCACTTGCCTCCCGTCACCTGTTATGTGGGACAGTTGAGCCAAGTTTTTATCAATATTTTGATTCATGGTTTTGATGCCTTGCTCAATCAGTTAGTGAGACAAGATTGGGTGAATGAATATAGCATTTCCCAAAGTTTAGAGTCGGGGAAAGCTCCACAAATTGTGATTACAACGACCATGACCGGTTTAGACTCATCCCCAGACGAGAATCTCAGCCCTCCCGAACGTTGGGTTTCGATTTCTATTGCCGATAATGGCCCGGGATTGTCTGCCGAAGAACAACAAAAAATCCTAGATTCATTTTCTAATCTCAAACGCACGGAAAAAGAAACCAGTTTATCCCTGAGTTATCATATTGTCACCGCCAAACATGGCGGACAATTAAAATTGCGATCGCAGCCAGGAATCGGTACGGAATTTGAGATTTTATTACCCTTTATTTAACCGATTGATCCAAGTTCGTGTATGATCAACAGAACCCGCAAAATATTAAAAAATTTAGGTTAGCTCTTACCGTGCGAAATCGAACCCTGATTCTATCCGTTATCCTTACTCTGAGTTTGTGGAATGTTGCTCCCTTCGCCAGGGGACAAGCCCTGGTTCCCTATACCCCACCCCTAGACTCAGAACAACTTAAACAAACGGGATTAGGGTTGCTCGAAGAAGCGGCTCAGTTAACCCGATTTCAACAATATCAATTAGCTTTACCCCGGGCAGAACTCGCAACTCAACTGGCACCGGACAGTTATCAAGCCTGGGCCCTATTGGGCAGTTTATATCTGCAATTAGACGAACTCGATAAAGGCATTGAGTTTTTACAAAAAGCCAAAACCTTAGAACCCAAAGACCCGGGGATTCAGTTTATTCTGGGGGAAGCCTACTTCAAAAAAGGCGACTATCAAAAATCCGTTCAATTCCTAGAAGCTGCCCTGAAACTTGACCCCAAGGTTCCGGGGGCCTTATTTGATTTAGGCAATGCCTATTATCAGTTGGGGCGGTTAGAGGAGGCAATTTTACAATACGAGAAAGCCTTTGCCCAAGAAAGCAGTCTTTGGCCCGCCATTAATAATGTGGGCTTAGTCAAGTATGAACAGGGAGAAATCGATACCGCCATCAGCAAATGGAGACAGGCGATTAAGATTGATCCCAAAGCGGCCGAACCCCTATTAGCCCTAGCCGTGGCCCTATATATCAAAGGAGAATCCCAAGAAGCCCTATCCCTAGGAGAAACCGCCCTGCGTCTCGACAGCCGTTATGCTGACTTTGATCATCTCAAGGAAAACCTGTGGGGCGATCGCTTACTCAAGGATACGGAAAAATTCCTCGCTAACCCTCAAATCCAACAAGTGCTCGGTCAAGTTCAAGACACCCAACCCACCCCCCCGAGTCCCTAGTCTCAAACCCCAACCCAGGAGGACAAAAAAAGCAGTAGGCACTGGAAAACCGATGGATTCCAGTTCCCCTGTTGCGGTCTACTCCTCTGGAGGGATCAAGGATTTAATCTTATCCACGAACTTTTGATGATCAATCACGGGTTTAGAGATATAGTCATCGGCTCCACTTTGAGCGAGAAAATCCTCCCGATCTCCAGCCATGGCATGGGCCGTTACTAAAATAATCGGCAGTTTCGCAGTGGCGGGGTCAGCTTTCAGGAGTTGGGTAATTTTAATTCCATCAACGGCTTTTCCCTGATAGACACTGCGCGCTAGGGAAACATCCATCAAAATCAAGTCCGCCTCCCCGGTGCGGGCAATCTCCATCACTTCCTCCACATTTTCCGTGTGTTTAACGGCTAATCCACCCCGTTTTGTCAATATTTTTGAAAAAACACGAGCATTAACCTGATCGTCTTCTACAATCAGAACGGTCTTCATTTAAGTCTCCCACCCGATATACTATTCAAATAGATTTACCCAATCTCTCTATTTTTCACTCTCCAGTACCGAAAAGTCATCATACCACGCCATACAGTAATCAGTTATCAGTACAGATATTGACAGCAAAAAGTCTATTCACTCTTACACTGATTATTGATTACTGTTTACTGATAACGGTAAGAACCCTATCGCTGTAAACTCAACTAAACTCATGGCTAAACAGTTAAACCTCTTTTCTGGGCAAGTGATTACCACATCGCTTCATACCGAGATGCAACAATCGTACCTTGAATATGCCATGAGTGTGATTGTTGGCCGAGCTTTACCCGATGTTCGCGATGGGTTGAAACCCGTACATCGTCGGATTTTGTACGCCATGCACGAATTGGGCTTAACCCCCGACCGTCCCTACCGCAAATGTGCCCGGGTAGTGGGGGATGTGTTGGGGAAATATCACCCCCACGGGGATCAATCGGTTTATGATGCCTTGGTGAGACTGGTTCAGGAGTTTTCCAGTCGGTATCCGTTGTTAGCGGGTCATGGAAATTTTGGCTCGGTGGATAATGACCCCCCGGCGGCGATGCGGTACACCGAAACCCGTTTGGCGGCCGTCGGTCATGAAGGGTTACTTTCCCAAGTGGGAGAAGCCACCGTTAATTTTATTAGTAATTTCGATAATTCTCAACAGGAACCCACGGTTTTACCCGCCCAACTGCCCTTTTTATTATTAAATGGATCTTCAGGCATTGTGGTAGGAATGGCGACAAATATTCCCCCCCATAATTTAGGGGAAGTGGTGGATGGACTCATTGCCTTAATTGATAATCCTGAATTATCTGATCAAAAATTAATGGAATTGATCCCCGGGCCGGATTTTCCCACGGGGGGAGAAATTATTAGTACCGAAGGCATTGGGGAAGCCTATACCCTGGGAAAAGGCAGTATTGTGGTGCGGGGAGTGGCGAAAATGGAAGAAGTTCCCACCGCCCAAAAACGTCGGACTAAGAATGCAATTATTGTCACTGAATTACCATTTCAGGTGAATAAGGCGGCGTGGATTGAAAAAATTGCCGGGTTAGTTAATGCGGGAAAATTAGAGGGAATTTCTGATATTCGAGATGAAAGCGATCGCGAAGGAATTCGGGTTGTAATTGAATTAAAACGGGAATTTTCCCCCGAGGTGGTGTTACATCATCTCTACCAACAAACGGAATTAATGACCAAATTCGGGGCAATTTTTTTAGCCATTGTCAATGGACAACCTAGACAATTAAGTTTAAAACAAATTCTCCAAGAATTTCTAACTTTTAGGGAACATACTTTAACCCGTCAATACCGCCATGAATTAGAAGCCGCCGAACGGCGTTGTCATTTAGTAGAAGGGTTATTACTAGCTTTAGAAAATTTGGATAGTCTGATTGAAATTCTCAGAAATGCCCCCGATGGTTCCACGGCAAAAATAACCTTAGAAAATCAATTAGGGTTTAGTGATATTCAATCCGATGCCATTTTAGCCATGCCCATGCGTCGATTAACGGGGTTAGAGCGGCAAAAATTACAGGAAGAATTTACCCAATTAACTAATAATATTGAACAGTTAAGACGGTTACTCGATGAACGTCCCGAATTGTTAAAATCCCTGAAAAAAGAATTGCGATCGCTTAAACGCAAATATGGCGATGAACGACGCACCCGCATTATTTATCCCCAGGGTCAGAATGCTATTACCTCTGAAGATAAAACCGCTAAAAAATCCAAAGAAAAGATCTTAGAACTTACATCTCCTCCCGATGTATTACAACCCTTACCCCCGGTGGAGGAAGAAACCGTAATTGAAATTACCCATCGCGGTTATATTCGGCGAGTCTCTCCCAAAGCAGCAGATTCTAAACGGAATCAAAGTGAAAATAAGACTACTATTAGTATTGAGGAAACCGATGATTTTATCACCCAAACCCACAATACTAAAACCAGTCAAAATCTGGTCATGGTGTTGAGAACTGGAAAAGCCTATCCCTTGAGTGTAGCGGATGTTCCTGTGGGTAATAATCGGTCTA
>DATNRE010000070.1:0-2262 GCA_036703685.1 Candidatus Obscuribacterales bacterium | reverse complement strand
TCTTTGGAATATTTTGAGATTCAAGAGATCCGACTAATAACTGAGCTACTCCTCGACTACTTGCTAATAATAAAATGACTAGGGCGCAACTGATCACGGCTCCTGTCCATCGAGGATATTTCCACAGGGTAAATAGAGCTAAAAACATTAATAAGCAAGTTAATCCCAAGGGGTAAATAAATAAAGGTAAAAGTTTAGATAAAAATAGAAACATAGTAATTTTTTATATTAAATATTTTAAGTTTTCATGGATTTTATTGGCTTTTATTTCGTTTAAAAATCCAACCTAAAAGGGTTGTAGCTTCGGTGGGACGGAGATTCGATTTAGATTGAGAAGGTAATAGCTTGGATTTAGTCAGAATATCGGAAAGATTATCGGTAATAGTTTCAATTTCAAAAGTCTCCGTTGATTCTGGTTTCTGATCCATTTGCCACCATTTGACTAAACACCCTACACACCATCCCGAGATAATTCCTAACTCTATACTGGTGATTAACACTTCTCCTAGCGCCCGAAAACAGAGGGTAAAAAATAATCCTGATCCTAATCCAGCACGAAATACTATTGATGATTTTAACATAGATTTTTTCGGTTGATATATTTTCTTTCCTGGCTTAGAGGTCAGATTTCATGATTTTAAGCAATGGAAGAACTTTGAGGGGTAATAGGGCAATAATTAATGGGTTTATCTTCGGGATAGTTTTTGGCAAATTCAACATTTTGATACAAGTGACTGATCATTTGGTTTCCCTCTATAGTAAAAGTTAAATAATGCAACCCAGTTTGAATATATTGGGCGACAATATTTTTAAAAAAATCGGGATAGGCTTGTCTAATATGATCAGGATGGTGATAGCCAAACTGTCGATTTGATCCGGTTTCTTCAAACTCTTGAAATAAATCAGCCATTTTATGGAGATACTTGGGATCGGCTAATTGACCAATTAAATCCGCCGCCCGAATTAAACCCGGATAATCGCTGGTATCACGATGTTCTTCATCATTAGGAACCGGAAAACGAGTTAACTCAATATAGTGTTGAATTGTGTTAATATCAACTGAGGAATAGTGTTCAAAATATTCTCGAATAAACTGTTTGCCCCGATCAACATGATAGGGTGTTAGACTGGCATCGGTTGCATCCGGTGGAAGTTGAATTACTTCTCTATTTTTTCCCGTCGTATAGATTCTGTCTTCAATTCTATCGTCACGACAAATGTTTTTAACGTAGCCAATATCGTGACAAAGTAAAGCAATAATCGTATGCAGCCATTCTTGAGGAAAAACATTTTTTTCACTCAGATATTTTCCCCGCAAAATTGCTTGTCCAGTTAAAGTGACTAAAATGGTATGTTCCACGTTGTGGTAGGGTGCATTACTTTGTAAAATTTGATGTAAAGTAAAGTTCGCTACTTCAACTATCAGATCAGCATAGTCAAGGTGTTGCTGCCCATAGGTTTGAGCATAACCTGCATATAGTTTCTGAATGCAGCCTTGAATCATTAGAATTTGAGTCCGGTCACACATATAGAGGGTTTTGCTAAAATAGACAGAGGATTCTACTGAATTGATTTACTTATATTTTGATTCAATTTGAACCGAATGAAAACCAGAAAAGCTCATTAGTTTTGCCAGATTTTTACCGACCTGTAAAATTCCCCCAGGCTAAGTTAATATTTTATCCTGAATTCTCTGCTTAAAACCTCATAAAACCTCAGAAATATTCAGGAATTACCAAGATTTGATTGACTTCTATCACGATTCTCTATCCACTTTCAGTGATTTCACTCACACCGGGATCAAAATCAATACTTATAATTAAAATTTACCTGTTCCTAAAGGGTATAATGGTCACGGATGGCAGAGGTTTGTGCAAAAATTTTGATTAAAGATGATCAACTGTTAAGTTATGACAGGGAAGTTCCCGAATCTTTTCGAGTCAGTTTTGATAGCAATGATCAGAAATATATGCAACTTTTTAATAATCAAGTTGGGGTAATATTACAAAATGCTTAACTTTTAACAGCCTTTAAACACCAGGAAAAAAGTTTCCGCGAAAAATTTAATCAAGGGAATAGGGAATAGGTAATGGGTAATGGGTAATGGGTAATGGAAAGAGTTTACTTCTCCTGCCTCCCCTGCTCCCCCTGCTCCCCTGCTTCCCCTGCTTCCCCTGCTCCCCCTGCTCCCCTGCTCCCCTGCTCCCCCTGCCCATTACCCCTTACCATTCTCGCTCTAAACGCGGGGGTAAACGCAATTTA
>DATNRE010000069.1:0-3854 GCA_036703685.1 Candidatus Obscuribacterales bacterium | reverse complement strand
GTTCCAAACCCCAAAATTATTCACTAATATCCTACTGGGAATAATCACTTTAGTGATGATCGTCAGTTGTAGTCAGTGGAATCAAGAACAAGTGACAACCTCCGATTCCCAGAGTCAATTTAAAGTGGCGAGTATTTTCTCCGGTTCCATAAAAGATGGGAGTTGGAGTCAGGCTAATTATGAAGGATTAAAATTAATTGAAAAGCAATATAGTGCTGAAATTACCTATACTGAAAATGTGACAGAAACTGACGGTGAAACCTTAATTCGTGACTATGCTCAACAGGGATATAATTTAATCATCGGTCATAGTGGTGGTTATATTCAAGCAATGGAAAAGGTGGCTAAAGAGTTTCCAGAGATCAAATTTGCTTTAGTTACAAGCTATTCTGGGAATAATAAAAATTTGGGAGCGGTGGCTTTTCGTTCTGGGGAAGTGGGTTATCTGACCGGAGCATTAGCCGCCATCAAAACTAAAACCAATAAAGTCGGTTACATGGTGGGAAATGATTACCCCGTTTATCAAGAAGAAGCCGAATTATTCAGACGAGGTGCAACGGCAACCAAGCCTAATATTGAAGTCTATACTCATTTTTTACAGACTTGGACAGATGCGGAAAAAGGTAATCAAGTCGCCCTAGATTGGTTAGAAAAAAAAGTTGATGTGATCGCTATTAACGCCGATGAAGCAGGAATTGAAGCCTTAAAATTAGCCAGTGAAAAACCCGAGGTTTATGGCATTGGGTGGACGAAAGATCAATATAACCTAGTCCCCGGAAAAATTTTAACCAGTGTCCTACAAAATATTCCTGAATTAGTCTTAAAAATTGCTACCCTAGTGCTGCAAGGACGCTGGGAAGGTAAACAATATAAATATGGACTGCGGGAAAAGATCTATGATTTTGCACCCTTTAGAGGCACATTAACAGAGGAAGAAGAAGCCAAATTTAATCAGATTAAACAAGAAGTGGTCACGGGAAAAATTGATATTACCCCTTCTGGGTCAACAGCAGACTACAATAAATTAAAATAAATTCTTTTCCTTTATATTAGAAAAATTATGAGTCAAGCGGAGAAATATCATTTTTTATCTAAGTTTGGGGGTTCTTTTTCCTTTTCCACTCCCGGGTTTTTTTCCCTCGCCAAACAACTCCGTAGAAGTTTACTCTTTGTTGGACTGATTAGTGTTTTAAGTAGTGGGGGATTATTAATTTATTTGAGTTATCAATCCCAGACGAAACAATTACAATTCCTACAAAGAGAGCGATCGCAAGTTATTGCCTATCAAATTAATAACTATTTAGATGATCTACAACGAAAATTAAGTTTTTTAGCCCGGGTTAAAGGCTTAACTAATTTAGCTCCAGATATTCAACAAAACTTGATAGAAGGATTAGCTCGCCATAATGACGCCTATCAGATCATTGCCATTTTAAATCGTCGGGGAGAAGTCACCGCATCGATCCTCAATGATCAGCAAACTTTGAGAAAAAATTACACCGATTCTCCCTTATTTATTCGATCTTTTAAACAACAGGAAGATTATGTAGGAGCCATTGAGTTTGATCCCCAAAACAAAAATTATACAATAGTGATATCTGTTCCTATTCGAGATCAGTTTGATCGAATTGATGGGGTTTTATTTGCTAAAATTGATTTGAGTTTTCTGCATTTTATTCTATCTCAGACTAAAGTAGGTAAAACCGGATATGTTTATCTTGTAGATGAGCAAAATCGAGTTTTTACCACTTCTAAAAATAGATCTAACCTCTTTAATATTCAGAATTTAAAAAATCCTGAAATTATCAATCTAATTAATCATAACTTAGATGAAAATAAATTAAAAATAAATCGTTATCTCGGGTTAAAAAATGCAGAGGTTTTGGGGGCGACATCCCTAATTCCTAGTGTCAACTGGTTTTTAATTGTTGAACTTCCAATTAAAGAAGCTTATGCTCCTATTTATCAGATGATTTTTGTCATGGGGATAGCGGTTATTTTAATTACAGGCTTCGCTACGGGTATTGGTATATTTCACAGTCGGAAAATAATTTTCCCCCTCAAAAAATTAACAGATGCAGTCATAAAAATTAGTCAAGGAGACTTAAAAACCCAAGTTGATGTGCAATGTTCTAATGAATTAGGTGTATTAGCCACGGCTTTTAATCAAATGACTATTCAAATTAATGAGTTATTTACAGCCATTGAAAAAGAACGAAGTTTTATTTCCGCTATTTTAGATATTGCTGGAGCTTTAGTGGTTTTAATGGATGCAAAAGGTCGAATTGTCCGATTTAATCGCGCCTTTGAACAGACCACTCAATACAGTTTTGATGAAATTAGAAATATGTATGTTTGGGATATATTTTTAAGCCCAGAGGAAGCGACTAAAGTTAAATCAAATTTTGCCTTTTTACTAATTGATCAATTTCCTAAATATTACGAAGCCTGTTGGAATACCAAAAATGGAGATCAACGCATTATTAGTTGGTCAGATACTATCCTCCTGAATGAAGCCAAAGAAATTGACTATATTGTCAGCGTGGGTGTAGATGTCACCGAGCAACGAAATACAGAAAAAGTATTGCGGAAAACCGAAAAACTTTATGCAACATTAGCGGAAGTTTCTCCGGTGGGAATTTTTCATACCGATACGGAGGGTAACTGTCTTTATGTTAATCAAAGATGGTGTGAAATTGCGGGCTTAACCGGAGCAGAAGCCATGGGAAAAGGTTGGTCGCAGGCAATTTATTCCGAAGATAGAGTCCAAGTCTTTCAAAACTGGGAAATCTGTGCTCAACATCAAGTTCAATTTAACTCTGAATATCGCCTACAACGTCCTGATGGTAAGATTACTTGGGTTTATGGTCAAGCAGCCGCGGAAGTCAATTCTCAGGGGGAAATTGTGGGTTATGTGGGTACGATTACGGATATAACCGACGGAAAACAAGCAGAAGAAGCCCTGCGACAAGCTAAAGAGGAAGCAGAAGTTGCATTAGTTAATTTTCGCAAAGCCCAAAGCCAGTTAATTCAAGCGGAAAAAATGTCGAGTTTGGGTCAATTGGTGGCGGGGGTTGCCCATGAAATTAATAATCCGGTTAACTTTATTTATGGTAACTTAATTCACGCCCAAGAATATACGGAAACCCTATTAAATTTAATCGAAATCTATCAAACTCATTATCCCGACCCCCCGACTGAAATTATTGATTTTGCGGAGGAAGTGGAACTTGATTTTTTAATTGAAGATTTTCCCAATATTATTAATTCTATGAAAATGGGGTCGAACCGGATTAGAGAAATTGTACTTTCCCTGCGTAATTTTTCCCGCTTAGATGAAGCCGATATGAAGGCTGTTAATATCCATGAAGGAATTGATAATACGTTATTAATTTTACAAAATCGTTTAAAAGAAAATGCTCAACATCGAGGGGTTAAAATTGTTAAAAAATATGGGACTATTCCTTTAGTAGAATGCTATGTGGGACAATTAAATCAAGTGTTTATGAATTTACTCTCTAATGCTATTGATGCGTTACAAGATTCGGGTAGAAATTGCCCTATTATCCATCAGCAAAATCCCGATCAAATTACGATTGAAACTGAATTGATTCAGCAAAATAAAATCAGGATTAAAATAGCAGATAATGGTGTAGGAATGTCGGAGAATGTCAAATCTAATTTGTTTAATCCCTTTTTTACTACCAAACCCGTTGGTAAAGGGACGGGTTTAGGGTTATCTATTAGTTATCAAATTATTGTAGAAAAACATAGGGGTTCAATTGAATGTCATTCAGAACTAGGTCAGGGAACAGAATTTATCATTGAAATTCCCTCACCCCAACATTAAAGTA